>JALNYD010000029.1 GCA_023230025.1 Candidatus Cloacimonadota bacterium
ACACAAGGCTGCGCTATTCATCCCCAAAGCCGTAAACAACACTTCACTATCACCCGAGCGGGGATAGGCTTCCACTCCGATTTTGACCAGCTTGGCCTTCAGACCACCAGCCACAATAGCTTCCGCGATGGTGCTGCCTAAACCGCCATTAACTGAGTGATCCTCCACACTGAATATGGTGCCGAGTCTGGCTGCATCAGCAATCAGCGCCTGATCTATCTGCAGCGGACTTGATACATAGATCAATTGTAGATATGTCCCCTCTTCCCGGAGGGTATCAATGGCTTTTAAAGTACGTCCGGCTGGAGTCCCACACACAAACACAGTTCCGTGGTTGCCTTCGCGGATCAGATCTGCCTTGCCATACTCAAAGGAATATTCCAGATCATAGTAGGGTTTGGATTCGGTATTCCGAATCAAGGGCAATTTCGAACGCCCCATACTGACGACATAGTTGCCGGGTTTATCGATTAACCAGCGGATCACCCTATCTGTTTGATTTGCATCTGCGGGACAGATGATCCTGGTATTGAAGAGGTTGCGCACCATGGAAATGTAATCCACACACTGGTGGGTTTTACCGTCGGCTCCAACATCAATACCCACATGAGTAAGCACGGTTTTCAGATTGGCATGATTGATATCGTTCAAGCGTTGCATGTTATAAGTTTCATCAATGCCAAACACACCAAAATCTGCCCAGAAACATTGAATACCGGCAATCGAAATAGCTCCGCTCATCACAGCAGCGTGATGCTCCATAATTCCCACCTGCAAGAAGCGCTCTGGACTTACCGCTTTGAAATCTGTGGTCTTCACACTGGTTGCCAGATCGCAATCCACCACCACAATGGGATTGGGGCTGCTTAAGTTTGCTTTGGCCAAATCCGCAATTGCATTTCCCCAGGCGCTGCGGCAATCGCTATCCGAATCATACAGAATTGGCTTGGAGGGTGAAAGATCATATCTGGCAGCCATATTGGTTGATGCGTGCACTTGCTTTTTATTGACAAAATCCTCGCGTAGCTTCCGGTATTCAGTCAAACGAGAGGGCAGGCCCAATTCATTCAGCGCAGCAATGCATTGTTCATCATTCAGGGTGGAGCCATGATACTTGGCTTTGTTTTCCATAAAGCTTACACCCTTACCCATGACCGTGTGAGCCAGGATCATCACTGGAGCATCCGCTTCCCGGGCAGCATCCAGGGTACTCAGAATCTGAGCGATATCATGCCCGTTTACTTCCATCACCTGCCAACCATCTGCTTCCCAGTTCTTTCTGATGTTCTGGGGCATTACTTCATGGATAGAGCCTGAAATCTGTATCTGATTGTAATCAACAATGGCGATTAAATTGTGCAATTTGTATTTCGCTGCAAATCTGCGGGCTTCGCTGATCTGCCCCTTTTGTTGTTCCCCATCCCCCATCAGGGTATAGGTGAAGTTATCAATTCCTTTGATCCTGGAGGCCATTGCCATCCCAACTGCTGCTGAAAGACCCTGACCCAGATTTCCCGTACTCCATTCAACTCCAGGAACATCCCGCTCAATATGTCCATCAAACTTACTTCCATACACCCTGAACTGGGCAATTGCATCATCAAGTGTGAAATATCCCATTGTACCCAACGCACTGTACACCCCAGGTGAAATATGACCAATCGATACAATCACGCGATCCCGATCTGGCAGGGCTGGGTTTTGGGGATCGTGTCTGATCGTGTTATATAATGAAAGCAGCAGGTCAATGCTGGACATCGAGCCACCGGGGTGGCCGCTCCCGGACAAGGTAGTCATCTGCAAAATGGCAGCTCTGGCTCTGTGCGCCTGACTGCTGATCTTTTCCGCTAGTTCAGAATTATGTTTTGTCACTTTGTACCTCTAATGTATGATTTCTAATGGATGTCGAGTGAGCTTCTTTTTGCAGTACAGCGCTTAAGCTCCATTTCAACAACCTTAGATCAAGCTCATCAAGCTTGGCAAAGTGGTCAAGCAAAATATCGCTTAGCCTCAATCTATACGTGAACAGCATCTACCAGAAAGGCGTTACATTCGCGGATTCTGGCACTTGTAGGAGCTTGCATATTTGTGACAATATGAGATCGTGGTGGATTTGTACACATCAGCTACCCAAGAGAGCGCTGGATTTCCGGGTGTAAAACGAAAGCGGTTAATCCAGAAGGACTAACCGCTTGATTTATTGGTGGAGCATAGCGGGATCGAACCGCTGACCTCATGACTGCCAGTCATGCGCTCTCCCAGCTGAGCTAATGCCCCAAAGCTGAGATCAATATGTTTCGCCAAGATTGGATGAGGCCTTTTTTTGTCAAGCAAAAAGTGCTCTCAGTTCTCACCTCTATACAAAATCAGCTTCATTCAGCACTTGGGAGTTGAAAACCATCACTATGATGTGACCCACTTACTCGGATTGAAACCTTATAAGAACGGCACTGTGGATCAGGTGATCGAAATCATGGACAAGATTCTTGACAGATTTGTGTATCCCGAAAACTTTTGCATCCAGGATATTATGAATTACAAAGAGCACTATCGGCAGGATGCCATCGTCTTTGATTACTTCGGTGCTGGACAACTCAGACCGGGAGAATTGCGTCGTGACAGGTTGATCATAGATTACTGCAATATCAGGCCTGGAATGGAGATTTTGGATGTGGGCAGCGGCAGAGGTTGGTTTAGTCTGGCAGCTTCAGCCCTGGGTGCAAAAGTAACAGCTCTGGACTTGAGCGAGCACAATTTGAAGCGCATCCGGGAGCTTGATCCCAGTATAGATACTGTCTTGGGTGATGCCTGCCAGATTCCTTCAGGTGATCAGCTTTACGATCTGATCGTTACCCTGGAGGTGCTGGAACACATCCCGGAACCTGCTCTGGCGCTGAACAGCATCAAAACCAGGCTCAAGCCCGGAGGAAAGCTGCTTATCACTGTGCCATATAAAGAAGTAATCATCTCTTCCCTCTGTATCCATTGCAACCAGCCAACGCCTCACAACGCTCATCTACACAGCTTCGATACCCCCAGCTTGAAGAGACTCTTAACTAATTGTGGCTACAGCATTTTGGAGACCAGACTTTTTACCCATAAACTGATGACAGCTCTCAGGATCAACGAACTCACCGCCAGACTTCCTTACGCTGTCTGGATTGCTCTGGACAGACTCTTCGGACTACATAACGATAAATACCACTATCTGGCGATAAAAGCAAGTCCCAAGTAAAGCCTGGCTATCTCGAATTGTCCGGCAATAGATATGCAGAACTATGTCTCTGGCACAATGCCATAATCAGAGCAGAGTCCCTGGTTTACGTGGCCGTGGACACAATAATACTTCCTGGCCAGGATTGATATTCAATCGGCCGGTAGATATTAAATCAAGCGGGAACTGATACTTCTATTCTTTGTCCGAACTCCCCAAACAACGGTAAATGAGACCGCCTCCAATGGCTCCAATAATCGGGAATACCCAGAACAACCAGAGCTGCCTGATAAATGCTCCCCCGGCAAAGAAGGCTACTGCAGTACTGCGAGCAGGATTCACTGAGGTGTTGGTCACTGGAATGCTGATCAGATGGATCAAGGTAAGAGCAAGACCAATGGCAATCGGAGCAAATCCAGCCGGAGCTTTCTTGTCTGTTGCTCCCATGATTACCAACAGGAACATCCCCGTCATCACCACTTCGCAGATCAGACCTGGTAAAACCCGGTAATGTTCTGGTGAGGAACTGCCTACTCCATTTGCCGCGAAATTACCGATGGGATCATATCCTGCCTTACCTGTAGCAATCAGATAGATCACCCCTCCTGCCAATAATCCACCCAGTACCTGTGCCAGTATGTAAGGAACCAGGTCTTTGGCAGAAAATCTGCCTCCAGCCCATAATCCCAGCGATACTGCTGGATTGAAATGAGCTCCCGAGATATGTCCCACTGCATAAGCCATGGTTAGAACAGTGAGTCCAAATGCTAATGAGACTCCAGCACGGCCAATCCACTGGCCTGCCAGAATAGCCGAGCCACAACCTCCCAAGACCAACCAAAACGTGCCAAAGAACTCAGCACCAATGCGTTTCATAATACTTGGCATCATAACTCCTTTTCGCAAGATTATGTCGCCGGACTTCTTAAAAACTCTCCGGTGGCGCTCAACTTGCAATAATTTACACACTAGAACTCTGCATACTTCTGTCAAGTTCAATTATTGCAGACATGGATATATACCTCATCCCATTCTGATCAGGATCAGGAAAATATGTGATTGACAAGATATCAATACTTTCAATTATGAATACTGACGTTAAAAATCAAATTAACGTCTTTCAGAAACAGGAGTTTGTAATATGTACAGCCAATTGAAGTTTGTTTTATGTTTGATCGTGTTGCTTAGTGCCATAAGCCTCTTTGGGCAGTTTTCTGGAGGGATGGGAACACAATCGGATCCTTTCATAGTTGCTACTGCTACGGAGCTTGATAGTGTACGTTTCCACTTAGATTCATGTTTTCTTCAAGTTGCCGATATTGACCTCGGGACAGAGCAATACAGCTCTGGTACGGGCTGGCAACCTCTGGCAAGTTACAGTACTTTTGGACCGTTTACAGGTTTCTATAATGGCAATGGATACACAATTGGAAACCTCACCATAAACAATGGAGATAACGAAAATATAGGTTATTTAAGCCTATTTGGTTCAATTAGCAATGCTCAAATAGTGAATGTAACTTTAGATAATGTCCACATAGTTGGGAGAAGCGCTTCAGCTTGCCTGGCAGGCTACGCTGAGTATTCTGAGATATTCAATTGCTCAGTAGAGGGAAGCGTAAGGGGCCTGGATAATTGCGGTGGCATTGTGGGTTATGCATGTTATTCAACCATCCAGGGTTGCGGTACCACAATCTCGCTGTTCGGGCGGGAAAATGTGGGGGGTATAGCCGGAGATGCTGACGGTTGCAGCATAATTGAGACGACTGCTGTAACAGCCATTGGCCAAGCGAGGCTTTACTTAGGCGGAATTAGCGGAAATTCCCGTAACGGTACTGAGATAATTGATTGTACAGCAAGCGGCTCGCTTTACAGCACAGATAATAGCGGTGGAATTGTGGGGTTTGGTAATGACACCTTGATTGAGCGTTGCCGTAGCGATTTTGATGTCATTTGGGGATCAATGCGTTCCGGGGGAATTCTTGCTGAGAGCAGGTATGGAGCAACTATCATAGATTGCTCCGCCTCTGCGTCGGTAGAAGGGTGGCATTCTGTTGGGGGAATCGTAGGAATGATTAATGGACAATCTTGTATAATCCGGACTTACTTCTGTGGTAGCGTAATGGGTATTAACAATATTGGCGGATTAGCCGGAGGCATTGTTTTTAGTAGTGTTCTTGATTGCTATGCTAATGCTACTGTGACCGGGGAGAGCGTTGTTGGTGGTTTTGCCAGTTCAGCTGGTTCTGCACTCATAGGCAACTGCTATTCAACCGGTTTGTTAACTTGTTCAGATGAACTGATTGGTGGTTTCATTGCTACGGGTCAGAATCTGTCAACATACAACTGCTATTGGGATATTGATACATCTCAAACAACAGTCTCATTTGCAGGTAATGGCAGAAATACAGATCAAATGACATTCCCTTATGATACTAACACTTATGTTGATTGGGATTTTGCCCAATGCTGGGCTAATGATACCGGTTTGATTAATGGTGGCTATCCCATTTTAGAACATAGTGTGGCTGTTCAAGATGAGAATCTGATGCCATCAATGCAGATAAGCTTGTGTGCCTACCCCAATCCATTTAAAGAATCCCTGAATTTAGCGGTTTCTGGCATGAAGGGAGGGGAGATGCAACTAAAAATATATAATATCAAAGGTCAATTAGTAAACAAACAGGTAATTCACTGCTCAAGTGAAGGAAAACATACCTTCACCTGGGATTGCAAAAACGAACATGGTAGAACTGTTGCTTCGGGGATGTACATTATCAAGGTGCAAAGTAATAGCGAAACAGCAGTTTCCAGAGTTGTTAAGCTACATTAACTGGCTACTGACTGGTGAAGGCACCACCCAGATTACTCAAGATTATTATGGCTGGATGAAAGAGCGATTGGAGCAGAAGATGAAAGTGATCGATAGTAAGACTTGGCTAATCCAATCCCCCGGCTTTCATTGCCGGTGCCGAAAGCTAGCTTTTTGTTAAGATCATTGATCAGTGCTGCTTTTAACCCGGCGATTAGGTCCAATCCCCCCCACCTTAATTACTAGCATTGGTAATTGATAGGATGGGGGGGATAAAACTCCACTGTCTTAACTGGGTAGAACGTGGCGAAGCAGTGGAATATACAGCCCCCCTCTGGTAGTTTAAATTTGCATTTCAGTACGAGGATTTTCACTTATTGCAAAGTAATACTTGACACTGATCCACACCTCCTCACTATGCAATTCAATGTCTTTCCCATTTATAAGGAGTTGTTATGCAAGGTTACTACCGAATGCCTACAGTCCATGACGGACAAGTCGTTTTTGTCTCCGAAGATGATCTTTGGAGCGTATCGCTAAAAGGTGGCAGGGCTCAACGGCTGACATCCAATCTGGGTTCAGTAAGTTACCCGCTGCTATCCCCGGACGGAAAATGGATCGCTTTTACCGGCAGGGAAGAGCGAGTATCCGAGATATACGTGATGCCCTCCGAGGGTGGAACCGCTACTCGCCTCACCTGGCATGGCGCAGCGTGTTGGCCAGTTTACTGGAAAGGGGAAAAGATAATCTTCGCCTCGATGTACGGTTCTTTCTCCACCCGTGAGTTTTTCTTGTGGGAAATCGGACTGGACGGTCAACCGCCGCTGAAGCTGAATTACGGCCCTGCCCGCAGCATAAGTTTTGGCAACAAGGGAACTGTACTGGGTAGAAACACCAGTGATCCTGCCCGCTGGAAACGCTATCGGGGAGGTACAGCCGGATACCTGCTGATTGATCGGGACGGCAAGGGAGATTTCCAAAAGTATCTGGATCTGAAAGGTAATATCGCCTGTCCGATGTGGGTGGGAAAGCGGATATTCTTTATCTCTGACCACGAAGGCATCGGGAACATCTATTCTGCGGATCTGAAAGGGAAAGACATCCAAAGGCATTCCCAACATAAGGACTACTATGCTCGCTATGCTGAGACCGACGGCAAGACTATTGTGTGGCAGGCTGGTGCGGAGCTTTGGAGTTTGGATATTACTTCCAACATAGCAACCCGGATCAAGATCGACTATCGTAGCCCACGCATCCATCTGAGCCGCAAGTTCGTGGAGACTGGGAAATACTTGAATGATTATGCCCTTAGCCCGGATGCGGGATCTGTGTGCCTGAATATCAGAGGTAAAGTTATGGCAGGTGGAGCATGGGAAGGAAGCATACAGCAATATGGCCTTAAACAGGGTGTCCGCTATAGCCTTCCCTGCTTTCTACCAAACGATAAAGGACTGCTGCTGGTATCAGATGAAGGTGACTGCGAGCACTTTGAACTGCATCCATTGCTGAAAGATTACCACATGGACAAATCCCCTGCAAAGCCAAGAATATATGACAAAGATGATTATGGACGGCCCAGATATCTCTATCCATCTCCCTGTGGAAAATGGGTAGCATATGCGAACCACCGTTGTGAGTTAATGCTTCTCAATCTGGAGAAAAATGAACTGATCAAGATTGATAGGAACCAGTATGGTCTGATGTGTTCTGCAAGCTGGTCTGCAGATAGCCGTTGGATTGCTTATTCCATCGATGATACTCGTCTGACCAGCCGGATTATGATCTACGATGTGGAGAATGCAACAAGCCACGCCGTAACAGTTCCCGTGAAGTGGGATAGCGAACCGAGTTTCGATCCCGAGGGAAAATACCTGTTTTTCCTATCCAGCCGAACCTTCACCCCGATGGGTGATAGTATCCAGTACAACATCACATTCCAGAAGAGTTGGAAGCCCTATCTGATCACTCTGCAAAAGGACACCAGGTCACCCTTCCTGCCGGAGGCAAAAGCTCTGGAAACAAAACCTGCTGAACCGTCAAAGGATGACAAAACTGGCAAGAAAAAGGATGCCAAACCAGTGATTAAACCGGTTGAGATCGATTTTGAAGGTATTAGCGATCGAATCGTGGAAATCCCCCTGGAAGGCGAAAATATGGGTGGACTGCAAGCGGTGAAAGGCAAGCTGTTTTATTATAAATACGACCCCTCTCAGGGCTGGGTCAGGAATGCAGAACCCACTGTGGATATCTACTGCTATGACATGGAGAAGATGGAAGAGCAGATGTTTGTGGCAAAAGTGAGCGGCTATGGATTCAATTCAGATGCCAGCGCCATGATGATACAATCGAACAAACAACTACGCATAATTTCCACCAAACGCGATCCCAAGACGGAATTGCCCAAGGAAAGCACACCCGGAAGATCCTCCGGATGGATTGATCTGACGAAATTCAGGGTGGAAGTGGATCCGCAGAGTGAATGGAAACAGATGTTTAGGGAAGCATGGCGCTTGCAGAAGTATCACTTCTGGACAGAAAACATGTCCAATATAGATTGGGATAAAGTGTTCAAGCGCTATTATCCCCTGGTGGACAGGGTTGGCAGCAGAGGCGAGTTTTCCGATCTAATCTGGGAAATGCAAGGTGAATTGGGCACTTCCCACTGCTATGAGTTCGGAGGAGATTATCGCCTGGCGCCGATGTATCTGGTTGGCAATCTGGGAGTAGATTGGAGTTTTGACTCCAAGAGACAGGAATGGAAGATCACCCGAATCCTGAAGGGTGACCATTGGGAAAGCAAGAACCGTTCTCCCTTCATGAATCCCGGTTTGAATGTCAAGATAGGAACCATAGTCAAGGAGATCAATGGCATCCCGCTTTCGGCCACTCAAACTCCGGAACGCTGCCTGGTAAACCTTGCCGGTCAGCCTGTGCAACTCACAATTTGTGATGCCCGTGGGAGAAACAAACGGGTGATCACCGTTTCTCCCATGGACAATGAGTTCCCTGCCCGATACCGCGACTGGGTGGAAGCCAACCGTAGCTACGTGCATACCAAAACCAAAGGTAGAGTTGGCTATATCCACATTCCGGATATGGGACCGGATGGACTGAAGGAGTTTCATCGCTATTTCCTGACCGAACTAGATTATGAAGGGCTGGTGGTGGACGTACGCTACAACGGTGGAGGTTCAGTGTCTCAGTTGCTACTGGAGAAACTGGCTCGGAAACGCATCGGCTATGACCTCACGCGCTGGTTTGGCTATGATCCTTACCCCATGGAATCACCCGCGGGAGCTTTGGTGTGCCTGACTAATGAGGCGGCTGGCTCTGATGGTGATATTTTCTCCCATGCCTTCAAGCTGATGAAGCTTGGCAAGCTGGTAGGAAAACGCACCTGGGGTGGAGTGATTGGCATCTGGCCTCGCAATTCGTTGGTGGATGGAACCCTTACCACTCAGCCGGAGATGTCATTCTGGTTCAAGGATGTGGGTTGGGGGATAGAAAACTATGGTACTGATCCAGATATTGAGGTGGATATCATGCCTCAGGATTATGCCAACCAAAAGGATCCCCAGTTGGATACAGCGATCAAAGTAGTACTGGATGACCTCAAAGCCAATCCTCCTTTGAAACCGGATTTTTCCGGAAAGCCCGATCTGCGAAGCTGATCAAATACTTAGTATATGGATCAACAGCGGGAGTTTACGGATTCCCGCTGTTTACTTATTGACCCGAAGTTCAAGCTCTAGAACTGGGCAGTACGTTGATTAGTATTGATACCTGCGTTGGAGATAGCTATCACGCACCAGGATGGCTTGTCCACAATCATTTACACAATCATTTCCACCTGTCCATCCCCCTTGATTGTCATCACGATGCGGTTACCTTGTGGTCACAAAAGTAAGCACAAGGTAACCGCATCGTGACGGTAACTAATGGGCAAGGCAGGCCTCTCACAAGCGCTTCAGCCCCCTCATTAGTCAGAATCAACCATCAACATATTTAACTGTGAATCATAGAGTTTCGTGATCTTCAGCACTTCGAACGAAAAAAAACCTTGTATAAAAACGCAAGGATAGAAAAGTGGCTCTCTATGCATAAAAATATTGATCCGAAGTGGAGGATATAATGCTCGAAGACCTGAGAAAGAGACAAAAGATCATCATTTATTTCGTGGCCATAATCTTCATCCTGGGGATGGGAGCCATTGGTATTGTGGAGATATTCACACCTAAGCCATACTTGGGCAAAGTGGAAGGCACCAAGATCACCCTGGAAATGTATCAGGCCAAGATTCAGGATATGTATGCCCGTTATAATGAAAGCAATCCCAATCAACCTCTGGATGAAAACACCCGTAAATCTCTTGAGGGACAGGCCTGGCAGGAACTGGTGGATGAAATCCTCTGGAACAAGAACATCAAGAAGTACAGAATCAAGGTCAAGGAAAGCGATATCCTTACAGAGATGCAAAACAACCCTCCGCAGGAGTTGATGCAAAATGAATCTCTACAGACCAATGGTATATTTGACAAGAGCAAGTATCTATCAGCCCTGAAAAACAACCCCGAGTTCTTCGTAATGATGGAAGACTATGTGCGTAGCTATCTGCCTCGCAAACGTTTGCAAGATCGAATCAAAGCAGATTCAGGGATCACAATGGATAGCCTGAAGGCTGATTATGTCAAAGATAATGACGTTGTTAGTGGTAAGATCCTGTTCTTTGATTTCAATACCATTACTGAGGTTGAAGTCAGCGATGACGAGATCAAAGCTCAATATGATAAAGATCGTGAAGAGAAATACAAGAAGGGACCAGCTTCCAGGGCCAAGTTCATTGCCTTTGAAGAAAAACCTTCGGATAAAGATTTTGAAGATGTGAAAAAGGCAGCCATCGAAATCCGCAACCGTGCAATAAATGGCGAAAGCTTCAAAGAACTTGCTATGGAATATTCAGAAGATCCCGGTTCAGGACAGAACGGCGGATCACTGGGAGTATTTGGAAAAGGCCAGATGGTTCCGGAGTTTGAAGCTGTAGCATTTGCTCTCAAAGAAGGGGAGATTTCTCAGCCTGTGAAGACAAGTTTTGGCTGGCATGTGATTCTTTGCGATAAAATCGTAAGCATGGATCCAGAAAAACCTGAAATTGAGGCCAGTCATATTCTGTTCCGGGTGGAAGCTAGTGATGCCACCAAAGCTCAAATCGAAGAAAAAGTGAATGAAGCAGAAAAAATCGTACGCAAAAAAGGCATTGATGAAGCTGCAAAAGCCTATGAACTGGAAGCTCAGGATACTGATTGGGTAGCCCATGACGCTCAATACATCCCCGGCATCGGCCAGAATCGCCAGATGCTAAGCTGGATGGTTAGCTCAAAAGCCAAAGCAGTCTCCGATCTAATGCGCGATCAACAAAACCGCTATATCATTGCCCAGTTAACCGACAATCAGAAAACCTATTATGAGGATTTCGAGAAAGTTAAGCTGCGCATCAAGTATGAGCTGGAAAAGGTGAAAAAGATCGCCATGGTCAAGCCTAAGGCCGAAGAATTCGCTGCCAAATACAGCAAGGATCAATACTTTGCCAAAGCCGAAGCTGAAGGCTGGAAAGTGAATGACGTAAACAACTTCAAAAAGGGTAACAGCGTACCTGGCATGGGGATTTCCGAAACCTTTGCTACTGAAGCTTTGAAGCTTGAAGCCGACGGGATGACCGATCTGATCCACACGGAACAGGGTAGCTTCATCTTTATGGCAACCGAGCGTAGAAAACCTGATATGGCTGGATTTGAGAAGGACGAAGCCAAGCAGCAGGAGATTCGGGACAAGATGGAAAATTCCGCCTGGAATCGCTGGTTCACTCAGATGCGTAAGGATGCCAAGATCATTGATAATCGTGCCAAATTTGGCATGTAAAGCATAAACGGCAGCATTTGGCGGCCACCATTTTGATTGCGGGATGCGGAGTGTAATGCTTTGCATCCCTTCTCTTTGAAGGAGATATTATGAGTAAACTAATGGCAAGTGTCAGTGGAGTAAGAGGCATCTTTGGTGATACTCTCAATCCAGCAGTTGTTATGAAATACAGCGCCAGCTTTGGTCTGTATCAGAAGAAAAACCACGGCAAGGGCAAGATAATCGTTGGTAGGGATAGCAGAACCACTGGAATCGCGATGTTGAATGCCATCGTATCATCCTTACTGAGTGTGGGGCTGGACGTGGTTGATTTGGGGATTGTGGCAACTCCCACAGTGCTTTTGGCGGTTGAGGAAAGCGATGCCATTGGAGGTATTGCCATCACTGCCTCGCACAATCCTCCCCAGTGGAATGCCATGAAGTTCGTGGATGCCGATGGAATGTTTCTCGCTCCTCCAAAAGCGGCAGAATTTTTGCAGCAGGTGGATCAGGATATTGCCTGGGTTGATTGGCAGGAGATCGGTAGTCTGTATCAGGATCAAGATGCCATTCAAAGGCACATTGATAAGATTCTGGCCATTCCCTATCTTAACCTGGAGTTGATCCGGGCACGCAAGTTTCGGATTGTTCTGGATTCCGTCAACGGAGCTGGAGGCTTGATTTCACCCAAGCTACTGGAAGCACTTGGTTGTGAGGTGATCAATATCAATGATGCTCCCACCGGGATCTTTGCGCATCCTGCAGAACCCTTGAATCACAATCTGCTGCAGTTGGAGGAAGCGGTGCAAAGGCATCAGGCCGATCTTGGCTTTGCTACTGATCCCGATGTTGATCGCCTCTCCATTGTATCAGATCGCGGGCAATGCATTGGCGAAGAGCTTAGCATCGTGCTCTCTCAGCTTTTTGTATTACCAAAGAGCAAGGGTGATATCGTGGTTAATCTCTCTACCTCTATGCTTAGTGATGACATTGCCGCCCAATTTGGTGTCAAGGTTCACCGTACCAAGGTTGGAGAGATAAACGTGGGCAAGAAGATGCAGGAATTGCACTCCCCCATCGGCGGCGAAGGAAATGGCGGGATTATCTGTCCAGAAGTTCACTACACTCGTGATGCTCCGGTTGGGATGGCTCTGGTATTGGGACTCCTGGCAGAGACAGGAAAAGCCCTTAGTGATATCGTGGACGAATTACCCAAATACTACTTCGCCAAGGATAAGGTGGATCTTGATTCGGCAAAGATGGAAAGCGCTATGGCAAGAGTGCCGGAAATCCTGAAAGGTTATCAAATCGACGATCAGGATGGCATCAAAGGCGTAGGCGATAAACACTGGATCCATATCAGAAAATCCGGCACGGAGCCCATTATCAGGGTATATGTGGAAAGCGATTCGCCAGAGCGAAGTAATGAGATTTGTAAGAATACTATCGCGAAGCTGATGGCTTAACGGGAGGGCTCCTGCGGAGCGAGATGGGCACTGCGTGCGATATAGGTTGCTGCGCAACGAAATGGGTGCCTGCGGCACGATATAGGTTGCTGCGCAACGAAATGGGTGCCTGCGGCACGAGAAGGGCTCCTGCGGAGCGATATGGGCACTGCGTGCGATATAGGTGCCTGCGGCACGGCAATTTACGGGAAAGCCATAGGGTTCGACACGTCTGAGCCTCCCCAAGACTTCGCTTCGCCTAGGGTACCCCGGTCGTGTCGAACGAGGCTGAAGGCTGAGAAATTAAGCAACTTCGCTGCTTTCGCAGACGAGAGGTCTGCAATCCTATCCCCCCGCTTGTCATTAACTAAGGCTGTTTCATTGGGGTTCAGATAGCCCAGTGGCAGAAAATCCACATCCTCGCCAAAATGAGCAGGTGATGCATTATTTCGGCTTGACAGCAGATTTTGGTCTCTCAAAATTACATTTGTATGAAATGGACATGGGATGAGAGTATGTTGATTACTCAGGATTCTGTTTAGTTAAAGCGGTACATGCCAGGATGCCTTCGGCCACAGACAGGTTACCCTATCTCATTTCCCGAAGTGAAATTCTTCAAAATGAATTGCCGTGCGCAAGGCATGGCTATGGCTGCATTGCAATTGAGCAGCTACAACGCTGATTGCGGCATGATGCTGTATGCTTCCGCTCATTGAGAGCACCCAAGGCATAGGAGTATCAGCGCAAAAGCACCAAAAAAGGAGAATCTTATGAAGGCAGCTTTGCTTGTGCTTCTGGCCATTGCACTTAGTTTTTTATCCGCGCAAATCTCCACATCTATGACAAGTATTCCGCTTACTCCTGATCCGGATATGCTGCATGGAACTTTAGCAAATGGCATGAAGTATTACATCGTCCAAAACTCCGTTCCGGCAAATCGCCTGGAACTGCGTCTGCACATTGATGCCGGCAGCATTGTGGAGGATGAAGATCAGTTGGGGCTGGCACATTTTACCGAGCACATGGCGTTTAACGGGACTAAGAGGTTTACCAAACAGGCAGCTCGAGATTATCTCGCTTCCATAGGCGTGGGTCAGTTGCATGGCTACACCGGCAGCACCAACTTTGACTATACTAAGTATCAGCTCAGAATCCCCACCGATGACAATGAGCAATTGGAAATGGGCTTCATGATTTTGGCAGATATCGCCCATCAGATCTCATTTGATCCTGAAGAACTGGAGCTGGAGCGTGGCGTGGTACTCGAAGAATTGCGCTTTAGAACGGGTTGGAGCCTGCGCCTGATGGATCAGTATGTGGAGCATAGCTACAGGGGTAGCCGCTATCCTGAGCGCTTTCCTGCAGGGAAAGCTGATGTGATCAGCAGCTTTGACCGAGACACCATAGTGCGTTTTTACAGTGATTGGTATCGTCCTGATTTGCAAAGCATCATCATTGTGGGTGATCTGCCCAAAGCGGAAGCTCTGGCTTTGGTGGAGAAGCACTTCGGAGTGATTCCGGCCCGAAACAATCCCCGCCCGCGTGAAAGCTACTCCATTCCGGCATTCGCCGCTAATCGTGCTATGGTCTTCACTGATCCGGATCTGCATTTTAGCTCAATCGGTCTGAATTGGGTTTATGAGAATACGCCACTGAGAACTGCGGATGATTATCAGAACTATCTGTTGCGCGAATTGATCTCCACGATGTTTGATCAGCGCATAAGAGAACTGGTGGCTACCCAAAATCCGCCCTTCTCCTCTGCTGCATTCGCGTCTGAATACGGATATGGAGAGTGTTTAGAAAGTGATCTGGCTGCCTGGGGCGTTTCCGAAGGCAAGAGCGTGGAAGCCTTTACAGTGCTGATCAGAGAATGGGAAAGAGTACTTCAACATGGTTTCACTCTCAGCGAACTGGAGCGGGCAAAGGTATCCCAGCTCCGTATGCTCGAAGCTGAAAGAGATAAGCATGGCAGCGTGCCCTCCGCCGAAGTAGCTGAGCAGCTGTTTGATTGTGTTCGTTTTGGGAAGATAATGATGAATCCGGAGCAGCAGTTGACGCTGGCCAGAAGTATACTGGGCGAAGTGGAGCCGGCAGCAGTAAATAGCCTGGCCAGGCAAATGACTCAGGACAAAAAGCACCTGCTTTGGTATTATGGGCCCCAAAAAGAGGAAGCAATCCCTCCTACCGAGGATCAGATGCTTGGCATCCAGGCAAAAGTACTTAGAGAGAAGATAGAGCCTTATGTGGACACAGAAATCCCGGAAACTCTGCTGAGCGAGATGCCTAAAGCCGGGTCAATTGTAAAGGAAAGCGTAAGAAAGGACAGCGGGATCAAGGAATGGATCCTATCCAATGGAGTACGGGTCTATAGCAAGCAGACGGATTTTAAAAAGGACGAAATCCTGTTTGCGGCAAAGAGCCCCGGTGGTTACTCAGAGTACCCTTTGGCGCAATCTTTTGACGCGCGCTTTCTGGGTGATTATCTTTACCTGACCGGAGCCGGTGAGCACGATAGAGCAAGCTTGGTGAAAGCTTTGACCGGCAAGATAGCCGAAATCGGTTTTAACGTGGATAGTTCTTCGCATCAAATCAATGGCTCCACCACACCCAAAGACCTGGAAACCTTGTTCCAATTGATCTACCTCTTTGGCACCCAGGCCAGATTTGATGAGCAGAGCTTTGGGGTCTATACTGCCACAATAGGTCCCAGCATGGAATTCATCAGTAATGAAGCAAATCTGGTCTTTGCTGATTCTCTAGCCTCCATCCGATGGCAACGGCATCCCATGCTCAGAAACAAAAACATCAATCATTTCAACAGCTTAGAACCTAGCTCATTACAACAAATACACCGGGATCTCTTTGGTAACTACGCGGATTTCACTTTCCTCTTTGTGGGCAGTTTTGATGAGGATGCGCTCAAAGAATACTGCAAAACCTACCTGGCAAACCTGCCGGTGGGAAAGAAAAAAGGCAAGCTCGAAGCCAAAGCCATTGCGCCCTTTAGCGGAAAGGAGACCGTGAGCTTCAAAAAAGGCAGCACCGCCAGCGCCCAAGTGACGCATATCACCAGTGGATACTGTGAGATGGACACTGACTCAGCCTTTGCCAGATTGGCTTTGAACATGCTTCTGACCAGAAAACTCCTCGAAAACATCCGGGAACGCATGAGTGGAGTATATGTGATCTACAGTCAGTATGAGGAAATCGAGCACTCAGGCAATGGACGTCCGGCCTATTCTTTGGCCATAAACATGCATTGCGATCCTCTGCGGGAAGAGGAGCTAAGCGCTGCTATCATGGCTACTCTGGACAGCTTGAGGGCCGGATACTATGATGAGAGCTATGTGCAAGAGATAAAGGCTCAACTTAGTAAAGTGTATGAGGATGCTTTTGGAACTAATGAGTACTTTTGCAAGGTGATAAGCAAGAACTTATACAGCCCCAGGGAGATCGATTGTTACCTCCAGAATCCGGGGCGCATTGAAAAGCTGGATAAAAAAATCATCACAGATGCCGCAAAGCGCCATCTGAGCTTCGATAAGAGTCATCGTAAACTTGTGATGTTGCCGGAAGATCCGATCAGTCTGGAGTGATGCCACAAACTGATGGATCACAAAGCATATACTATATAACGCGCCATTACAAAAGCCCGGAATTTCTTCCGGGCTTTATAATGATCTGGGGGTTTAACCCCTGGAATGTTACTTTCTTTTTGTGAGATGTTGCATTGCCTGCTTCTCTTTGTGAGTAGCGTGAGTAAGATCAACCACCAGGTTACTGGCTACAAAGATGGAGGAATAAGTACCGATGATCACACCAAGGCTGAT
>JALNYD010000273.1 GCA_023230025.1 Candidatus Cloacimonadota bacterium
CGGTGGCTTCTTCATTAAATGGAGATGCCCAGGCAGATTTGAAATAGATACTGTTGACCAGCACCAGACCGTCATTACTCTGGGCAATTTGATCTTCACTTACGATGTCCTTGATGCGGTTGTTAGTGCGCTCTTCCACCCAGTTATTGATGTAATCAGCGGTTTCTTTAGCTTTGTTAAAATCCAGATACTTGAGTTCGCTGAGGAAGGAATCTTGCAAAATCTGAGAGAACTCCGGGACACTGCGGCTTTTGTTCCTATTTGAACTGAACATGGCATTGGCGACGTGCAATTGTGCTTTCTTGCGGCCCTGGACCTCGTCCAGTTGGTTGCGGGAAGCTTGGAAGAGCAGGTGTTGCTGTTGTGGGTTGTATCGATAGCCCATCACCTGCCCCATCTCATTGGCTGTGTTACCTCTTGCCCCGGTATAGGCCATGCCCATGGCGGTTGTGATGCTATATGGGGAGAGAAACATGTTTTGATCTTTCGAGTCTATTTCTTGCCAAAGCTTGAAGGCAAAGCTGTTGTTCATTTCTGCCAGTTCACTTGATGTAAACTCATGATCCAGTGGCACGCTTTGATAATCCACGGTTGAAGCTTCTTTCCGGTTTGCGCAACAAGCGCTAAAAAGCAGCAGAATGATCAGGGCGCAGCTTAAAGCTAAGTATCTTGGCATAAATCCTCCAGATTAACTCCAGTATTTTCGGTCTAATGTGCGATATTGAATGGCTTCTGAGATGTGGTCACTATGGATGCTTTCCATGCCTTCCAGATCGGCAATGGTGCGCGCAACCTTCAGAATGCGGTCAAAGACGCGGGCAGAATAGCCCATTTTATCGATTGCGTTTTGCAGTAGCGCATGGCTGTTATCATCCAAAATGCAAAACTTGCGGAGCATCTTGCTGTTCATCTGGCTGTTATTGAATATACCCAATTTCTCAAAACGATTGTGTTGAGTGGCGCGGGCTTTATTCACTCTGCTGCGGATGGTGGCGGAAGTATCTCCTGTGGGTAAAGCGGAAAGATCCTTGTATTGCACGGTGGGCACTTCTACATGGATGTCGATCCGATCCAATAGCGGTCCTGAGATGCGGTTTCGGTAGCGGCTGATCGCTCCCATTTCACAGGTACATTCATGATTGGGGATGTTTGCTCCATAGTAGCCACAGGGACAGGGATTCATGCTGGCGATCAACATGAACTCGGCGGGAAAAGTCAGGCTGGTAGAGGCGCGTGAGATGGTAACGATGCCATCCTCCAGGGGCTGACGCAATACTTCCAATACTCCACGTTTGAACTCAGGCAGCTCGTCCAGGAATAAAACCCCTCTATGCGAAAGGCTTACTTCGCCCGGTTTGGGGAAGGCTCCTCCTCCAATCAGTGCCACATCCGAGATCGTGTGGTGAGGGGCCCGGAAGGCTCTCGTAGTCAGGATGCCATTCTTGAAGTCCTTGGAAAAGCCCGCCACAGAATGGATCTTGGTGGCTTCCAGTGCTTCGTCCAGAGTTAGCTCCGGCAGGATGGTGGGAACTCTTCTGGCAAGCATGGTTTTACCACTTCCGGGAGGGCCGATCATCAAAAGGTTGTGGCCTCCTGCAGCCGCAACTTCAAGTGCACGCTTCACCTGATATTGCCCTTTTACATCGTGCATATCCAGCGGGAATTCATTGAGCACAGAAAAGATCTTTTCCCGGTCAACTCTGGCAACTTCGATGGTATTTTCTCCCCGTAGATAGTGCATGGCCTCAGAAAGTGAGGTGACGGGGATCACCGCGATATCTTCGATGATGGCGGCTTCTTCGGCGTTTTCCCAAGGCACGATCAGAGTGTCCACGCCATCGCGCTTGGCAGCTATTGCAATCGGTAAAACTCCATCCACTGGCCGGACATTGCCATCCAAAGAAAGCTCACCCACCAGGGCGATCTTCTTTAGAGCGATGGCAGGAATCATGCCGTTGTGCATCAGAATCGATATCGCGATTGGCAAATCCAGTGCGGAGGAATCTTTCTTGATATCAGCAGGCGCTAGATTGATCGTGTAACGCGCTGAATGATAGTTGATTCCGCTATTACGAACCGCGGCAAAAACCCGGTCTTTACTCTCTTTCACGGAGTTTGAAGGCATGCCCACGATGTTCACATTATGCGTCATGCTGCCCACACTGTCACACTCCACTGTTACCTGCAACGCATCTATTCCAAGCGTTGTATAGGTTAAAGCGATTCCTACCATCAGGCTATCCTCTTCGACAATATTTATCTGAGTTTGCAAGTGTATAGATTCCAAGCGGGGAGTCAAGCTTTTTCTTGGGATACTCGTGTGTCTGGACCTTGTGAAGGTCGGGGAGCCGTGGATCTTTCCAGGATTGATGTTATGCTCAGAGAAATACTGTCGTCAGCATTAATGAATTCCTTGTCGATGCGCAGGATGTTTTGTTCCTGGCAAAAATAGTTGAATTCCCCGTCGTCGAACTCGCCCAAGTCTCGGTCGAAACGCACCAACATGAGCCTGAACCTAGGCTTAACCTCACATGTCAACTTTCGGTCACAGCGGTTCAACTGAGTGTGATCATTGAGCCTTCGTTTTCTGGACAAGAATATTTACTTTGTTAAGACCATTGAATAATGGGTTGTGGGGTGAAGCCCTACTCCTTTTAGGGAGGTGGGTAGGAATAGATTTACAAATATAAGCCTCACAACCAGCATAATTGGAAGTCTGTATTTCGATAAATCGGGATGTGCAACGGTCTTTACAATCATGCCCTGGGAAGCTGATCCTTCAGAATGGCAGGCCTCACACTGGGGTGAGATTAGATAATTGCCTTGACATCTGCCCATAATGAGTAGGAGTGGTTTTCAACAAACACAGGAGTTTCACAATGCCAAATATATTAGTGGATAAAGAACTATGCAACCGGTGCAATCTCTGCGCCTCGATCTGCCTGATGGGTATCATCCAACCTTCTTCAGACACAGATTGTCCCAGTATCCCTGCCGCCAATGAAGGCAATTGCATGCTCTGCGGTCACTGTGAAGCCTTTTGCCCCAAGCAGGCACTGGTCCTGGATTATCTGAGAGAGGAGAAGCTCAGTTATGAGGAGGAGGACAGCCGCGTTGCCCCGGAAAACCTTTCTCTGTATATGCGCAAGCGCAGGTCCATCCGGCATTTCAAGCCTGAACCCGTGGACAAAGATACCATCGGGAAGATCCTGGAGATAGCCCGCTACGCACCCAGCGGAGGCAATTCCCAGACCGTGCAATGGCTGGTGATCTACGATACGGAAGAAGTGAAGCGCATCGCCAGTTTGACCGTTGAATGGATGCGTTCCATCCAGGGAACACCGCATCCCTTGTCGCCCTACGTAGCCCATATCATCAGAGGCTGGGATCTGGGCCTCGATCCCATCTGTTGCAAGGCTCCGCATCTGGTGTTCGCTCATCTGCCCTATAGCGAGTTCATCGACGATAGGACCGACGCCGTCATCGCCCTTTCCCACTTTGACATGGCTGCCCCGGCTTTCGGAGTGGGCGCTTGTTGGGCAGGATTCATCCGCATGGCCTTCGATTCCTACGAACCCCTAAGGGAGGCCCTGGCCCTGCAGGACAAACGTATGATAGGTTATGGCCTGTTCTTCGGTTATCCCGCCCTTCAAATCCGGGCCGTACCACGGCGTAAAACATTGGATGTGGTGTTCAGATGAAAAGCCCAGCTTAGACAACCGGGCTTCCGTGATTAAGAATATATTCAGGCCTTAGGCCCCGCGCGTATGTTCGTAGCTATCCTTCGGTGGTGCTTCCAAGGAACCTGAGTTCTGAGGAAAGTAAGGGAACAAACTCCCCAAATCTACTATCCTGATCAGCAAGACCATTGAATAATGGGTTGTAGGGCGAGCCCTACTCCTTTTAGGGTGGGGGGGGAATGCCTGTTTT
>JALNYD010000030.1 GCA_023230025.1 Candidatus Cloacimonadota bacterium
TTGGGTATCGGCAGTAACCTTGAAGAAGGCACGGTCGGCTCCACTACTGAATCCTGCTGCGGTTATCTGCGCCCAGGTAATTTCCACAAAGCTATTGGAAGTGCTAAGCAGTTCCTGATATTCACCATCGGGTTGATCAGAAATTAAGATGTGATAGAGGGCTGCTCCATCGGAATCATCCCAGGCCAGCTCGAAGTAAGTATCATAAGCGGCACAAACGAGATTCTGGGGAGGATCGGGAATTACGATATCTTCGACGTTCAGGGTTACATAAATCTTGTAAGGTGAATTGATGGCATCCCCATAGAGCCAGACCTGAGCAGTGTAGGTGCCCAGGGGTAGGGCAGTGGCATCGGCATTCAGGGTGAAGCTGCTGTTACTACCACCGGCAGCCAGGCTACCGGTTGCAGTAGCGCTGAGCCAATCGGAATAGGGCAGGTAGGCGTCTGGACCCAGGATGTCGTCGATAAGGACATAGCCATATTGATAGCTATCAACGCGGGGGTAATAGAAGCAGATATAGATGTGGTCTTCCTCGGCGTATTCAGCCAGAGAGCGGCTATACTGAGCCCACACCTGCTGATTGGCTGTGGTCATATTAATAGTATCCCACAAGAGGAAAGAACCGATGGCATCATCAGTTCTGGAGATCAGGATCTGCAAAACTTCATCAGAATCGTTAAATTGCTGATACCAGAAACTGAGCAAATCATCGGCATCGGGTTTGAGCATTGGGCTGATCAGGTATTGAGGTTCAGTCATGCCATCTGAGGCAAAGACCCAGGCAGCCGGCGCACTATGTCCAAAACCAGTATAGATGTCTGAGGAGGGTCCAGCCATACCAGACCAACCAGTGAGGTCATAGTCATCAAAGTTTTGGTTCAGAGCGCCGGTATTGTGCAGGGGTCCACCCCAAACACCCCAGGCAGTTTCCCAATCCAAGGCATAGTTGCCTGGGTTGGAAATAGTGGTGATAGCTGAAGTGCTTGCGCCGGGCGCACAAGTGATCACTATCGGGTTAGGTGAAGCAGAGAATGCCGACCAATCGAGATAGATATCCTTAGTGATAGTCTGCGCAGCGATCAATTCAAGTTCAGAGCTGTAATCCTGACAACCGTTTGCAGAGGCACTAATCGTATCATTATTCAAAGTAACTACGTTTTCGAAGATGTAATAGCCAGAAGCATTTGTAAACACAGGCTCGGCAAAGGGAAGGCTGACGACAGCGTTTTCCACGGGAGTGGTGGTTCCAGCCAGATAGACGTGTCCCTCCACGCTGCCCAGAGTTGCGCCGGCAAGTACATTCAGAGTAAGAGGGATGCGCAGGTCATCACCCCTGCCACTGGGAGCAATGTAGGTGGAGTTATTAACGATGGTCAGCAAGCTTTGGGCGGTTCCCACGTTCTGATTTGTAGCATCAAAGTTGATTATGACAGTTTCGGACTGACCCGGAGCTACAACGCCTGTGGTGGGACTGGCATAAACCCAGTAGTTTCCATCAATATTAACAGATATTACGTGTTCTTCGTCTGCCAAAGCAGTCCAGTTACCGGCAGAACCGTAATAGGAATGTCCCCTGCTATACGCTGCACTTAGCCCATAGGGTTTGCCAGAGGTGCTGCCCACGGGTTGAACGGCAACCCAGAAATCGCTTGTGACTGTAAGGGGCGGATCCAGGGTATAAGTTGTGGGGTTCCAAACTGTGGTTTGGGGGTTTGCAGTGAGCATGGCTGAGCTATGCAGCACAGTGCTGCCATCTGCGGCATAGATCTTGAATCTGAAGGTGGTTTCGGTTCCCCAGGGATCTTCTGCATGGTTATAGAAGTACGCTTCCAACTGGGAGATGGTAACTCCGCTATCACTCCAGGGCCCATAATCACTGAGGACAAATTTTGTAGCACGCTCAGGGACATAACTAGTTAAGTATTGAACGTCCTGAATTGTGGCATAGTTCATCCATCCGGTAATGTCGGTGCGATCCGGGTTGCTGGGAATTCCGGAGATCTGGCGGCGGGGATCAACAGGGACGGCTTTGCCGGGAGTTTGGCGAGTTGAACCAGAATAGGGGGAGTAGTACCAATCGTAAACCAAATCAGCCGTGCCTCCGGTATTGGAAATGATCAGGCTTTGGTTGGTGGTTTGCCCCTGATACATATCCACCGTAAAGGAGGTAGCGTTTACGGAAAGTTCTGCCCATTTGAGCTCGAAATCCTGGTTTGCCATGCCTCCCTCCGTAATGTTAATCCCGCTTACGGAGGAGACAAAATAATCTGTTCCGGGTGCGCTACAGCTACCACCATAGGTGCCGACCATCAGATTGTTGATTTGATAGAACCCTGCAGAATTGGTTGTAGCAGATTTTGATCCCACCTGAACCAGCGCATTGGGAATAGGGGTGCTGGTACCATATTTATAGACATAGCCATTGATGCTACCAAACACCGGGGTGGGAGGAGTGTAACCACTGTCTGAGATGATAAAGTCATCCACCATAAAGATGAAAGAATCATTTGCAACGCATTGAATAGCTACATATTTGGCCGTGGTGGGCAGGGTGTAAGTATATTGAGTCCAGGCATCGGGGGCAGAAATATAAGCAGAAGCAGAGCCAGCCAGGTAATTTGTGAAGCTAGTGTAAACGTTTGTGGTAGTAGAGTATAACACCTTGAAGCGTTCCAGCCCATATTCCGCGGTATAGGATTTTGCCCAGAAGCTTACTGAGCAAGTGGGACCCGTGAGATCAATGCGGGGAGAAATCAGCCAGTCATTGTTTGGTGGCGCAGTGGAGGCAAAACAATAAGCACCTTTGAACCCACCATGTGCGTCAGCCGGAGTCCCGGCGAGTGAAGGGCTGGTTTGCGATGAATTAAAGATGATGAACGAGCCGGTGTATCCATCGTTTGTGAATGAGTAATCCTGTATGGAATAAGTAGTTGAACCATCGCCATCGTACTGCGTCCAGGGCGCAAAATCAAGGCTAAAATCCATGTAGCTTTCAAAACCATCACTAAAACGGTGGTTAGAGGCTTGACCAGTTAGCGTGATGCTAAGAGTGCCGCCATTGGTAACAATCTGGAAGCTCTGATTATCAGTACCGTAGTTCAGAGGTTCATACACAAACCCGAATTCATGAACCTGGCCGGGGACAAGTGCGATGCCTGGATTCAGGTTTGTGGAAAACTCAGTCGCGGACAGATTGGTCATGCTGGTTATAGTTAATATTCCCTGACCCTGATTGGAGAGTTGGAAGATGTTTCCGGAACTCACCGAGCTTCCCGGAGTGGTGCTTCCGGCATTCCATGAATTGATGTTTACACCTGCAGTGGGGTTTGGATCCACCCACAAGGGAGGTCCTACAACATCATCAATATATAACTCCCACATATCGGTTGAAATAGCTTGAATGGCCAGGTAAATATCCTGACCAATGTAGGAACTAAGGTTGTAGCTGTATTGGCTATAAGTAGCTCCCGGACCCACGCTGGAAGCCAGAGTGGTAGTGAAACTGGCTACAGCGTTGGTGGTGGTGGAGAGTTTGACGTTAAAGCGGTCGATATAGCTGACACTTCTATTTCTGGCCCAGAAGCTGAAAGTATAGTTGTCTGCGCTGGGAGTCAATCTGGGAGTGATCAGCCAGTCATTGTGGGCTGACGCACTGTAACTGATGCTGGCACAAGCTGATCCTGTGTGAACATAAGCTGTTTCAGTATCTCTGACCCAGGTATTGGTATCGCCACCATTGGAAATAGTCCAGCCCGTGGGTGGGAAGGTGGTGCCTTCAAAGCCCTCGGAAAGGGTCAAGGAAGAGGTGGAACTGGGCTCGATTCCGAATACTGCGGCCTGGTTGCTGGTAAAATCATAAGTTCCGGGGTTCAGGGCGGTGAGGTAGTAATAACCGTTATAATAACCATTCCATCCCCAGTTGAAGTGATAATGATTGCTGCCCTGATAACCGTCCAGGATGAAGGCATGTCCACCGCTTTCCTCGCTGTTTCCAGAATAGTGAATAGGGCGGGAATTATTGAGTTCACCCTGTAGCATAGTATTCCAGTTTGATTCGGAATAGGTGTACTTATATCTGTAAATGGCGGTGTCCTTGTAGCGGAAATAGCTGATCAGGGCTCCCGGGACATCGGAACTATAAGCGCCGGATCCAGTGGGGTGATAATCCATCTCCACCGCTACTCCGGCATGATAACAGAGGGTAGCCACTGAAGTGTTGGGGCTGGACACCTGATTTGGCATGCTGGACCAGCTATAGGTAGTGGTTCCGAAGTTTGCCGTCTGAACTCCGTAGATGGGGTGAGTGTAAGTATGCGAACCCTGACCTACGCTGGGATATGACCAATAGTGCATGATCTGGGACATGGCAGTGGCAACACAGCCAACTGGGGTATTGGAAGGGCACATATCGTTGTAATAACCTTCCTGACCCCAGGTAGACTGGATGAGCGGGCTGACATCCCGGAAATTGCGATTGGGAGTGAAATCCGCGTGTGCTTTGTCGTATTTCTTCCACAATAGGGCTACTTCGGGACTTGCTACGAATTGATTGTCCTTAATGGATTGCAACTGATCCTGCCAGTTTTGCAATAAGTACTGCAATTGAATGGGGATTTCATATTCACCCCAATCGTGAGTGGTGTTGTAGCCGATGATCGGGCTGGCAGCATCATCACCAGCGACAAGTACATAGCCACGTGGCTCAAGCGATACCAGATAAATGAGATTGTTTGATGAATCGTTAAAGAGGGGGGTAATTTGAGAATTTGAATAAGATTGACCAGAGCGTTCCAACATCCAGTTTTCCGCTACTCGGATTGCTTGATTGGAACCTACTGGTGCGCAAAAAATAAAACTAACTGACAGCAGTAACAAAAACAGCGCAAGCACTTGTTTCACTTTTACCTCCAGGCGTTAGCCGATTAATTTGAACTGATTGCAAAATTACAAATCGTTGCCAGAATGTCAAGGTTTTTATGATAATTTTATGCTACTTTGGGATTCCGGCTCTAATCGCTTAAAGGTAATTATAAGAGAGGATTATCAGATTTGATTTGAGATGGTCTATTGGTCAGGTAAGGGGGAGTGGAGTCTTAGGTTGCTGGCGAACTTATAGAAATCGTTTGACAGGTATGGCAACCATCATAGAAGTGAACAAAGATGGGTTTAGCTTGCTTAGCAACACCCCCCGAAGGAGATAGTATGAGATGCATTGTTTTGCTAATTCTGTTCATGTCTGGTTTAGTTTGGTCGGCAAATCCTTATGTGGTGAGATCCTTTCCGGATGACAAGGGAAATATCATCAACGAGGTGATCGTGCCCGGTATACCTGAGGAACTGCGCAATCCGGGTCCCATCGCAAGCCCATCTCGCAATGCAGTTGTGCTGACAGATGTTCCTAAGCTGGATTGGTGTTATGGCTGTTCCGCAACTTCAGCAGCGATGATTGCGGGTTACTATGACCGCAATGGTTACGAAAACATGTATGCCGGACCTACCAACGGCGGCATGTTTCCTTTGAACAACGCAAGTTGGGGTGAAGGAGAATGCTCTTTAAGTGCTACCCATCAGGGCTATGATGGTTTGAGTAGTTTTGGGCATGTTGACAGGTTTTGGGTAACCTCAGGAAACAGCGGAAATGATCCCTATGGATCAGCAGATCCTACTGGTACCTATGCCAATTGCACGACAGATTATATGGGCACAAATCAGGATTGGTGGAGCAATGAAGATGGTTCTACCAGATTCTATTACTATACCAATGGTAATCCCATTTATGATTATAGCGGCAGCGAAAATGAGAGTCCCCGCAAGCGAGATGGTATTCATGGTTTTCGGCTTTTTATGGAATCTCGTGGCTATGAGGTTTCCACAAATTATAATCAATATATTCATGGTTATAATGGCAACACGGCTGGATATACCCTGGCGCAGTTTCGCCAGAGCATCGATAATGATATACCGGTTTTGATTCATGTCACCGGGCATACGATGGTGGGTGTGGGCTATGAAAGCACAAATAACACGATCTATATTCATAATACCTGGGATCACGACCTGCACAGCATGGATTGGGGAGGCTTATACAGTGGGATGCAACACAAAGGCGTCAGCGTGTTTGAACTTGCCCCAGCTCCAGTGATTGCTGTTATTGATTGGATGCCTTCATTGATTAATCTTGAGCTGGATATTGATGAAAGCAGCAGTCAAAACCTCACAATTGCTAATACAGGTACTGGTGCTCTGGACTATGTGTGCAGCGTGCCGGGGACGGAAAGTACAATATTAGAAGAGGGATTCAACAGCGGCGTCATCCCTGGAACCTGGACTCAGACTGTGGTATCAGGCACAACGGTTAATTGGGAATGCACTTCGGGAGGATACAGTGGATATCCTTCGGGACCTTATGAAGGTAACTACAACATCAGACTATATAAAGGTTCATACGATGTCAGTGTGGTAAAACTTATCAGTCCTCCTCTTAACTTGCAGGAGGCAGATTCAGCCAGCCTGGATTTTTGGCATACTCAGGATGACTGGGGAGTAGACCAGGATGAACTCCGCGTATATTATCGCAATGGCAGCGCGGGATCCTGGAATCTGTTGCAGCAATACACTGATAATGTATCTGCCTGGACTCAAAGGAACATCAGCTTGCCAAATCTGAGTGATGATTACTATGTTGCCTTTGAAGGCACTACCCAATATGGTTATGGAGTTTGTTTGGATCAGATTAGACTAGTTGCAGATTCGAGTGTGGAGCCCTGGCTCCGCCTGAACGGAGGTCTGGAATGTAGCGGTACTGTTGCTGCTGGTGCTGCTGATCACAACATCTCTGTCCAAATTGATGCCACGGGATTAGTACCTGGAACATTTAGTAAGAATATCACAATTCTGAGCAACAGCCAAAGTGATTCTGAGATAAGCATTCCGGTGAACCTGACAGTTTTAGAAGCACTTGTAGCTCCGCAGGAACCTGTCATTGAATATCTTTCGGGTACCAACAGTGCCAGGATAAGCTGGGTAGCGGTGTCGGGTAATCCCAGTGGTTACAGGGTATATTTCAGCACAGAACCAAGCTTTAGTGATGGAGGAACTCTGATAGCCACGACTGCCTCAGATCGCCTGTATTATGTACACACCCAGGCCAGCAGCCGTCCCAAGGGATTTTATCGGGTGATAGCCTTCCGAAACTAAGAGATTTGCCGGCAATCCAGAACAGCTTCCATAATGAGGCTGTAAGAAGATTTTATTGACAAGAATCAAGCGCCAAATAAGTGTTACCATTACTGGGTTTTTGCAGCAAAGCATAGCCCTGCAATCTCTTATCTGGAGCAAATAATGAAGATACTGATCACAGGTGGTGCGGGCTTCATCGGTTCGCATCTTGCTGAACGCCTATTAGCTGAAGGCAATGAAGTGTATGCAATAGACAATCTTTCCACGGGAAGCCTGGACAACATCGAATCCTTCCGGACGAATCCCAAGTTTCACTTTACTACTGGCACCATTCTGAACCGGGACCTGATGGATTCTCTGGTCAGCAAAGTGCAGCAAGTGTATCATTTGGCTGCAGCTGTTGGTGTGAAATATATCATCGAAAATCCTCTGCTTTCGCTAAAGACTAATATCGTTGGCACGGACAACGTGTTGGAGCTGTGCAACAAATACAAGGCAAAAGCTCTGATCACTTCTACCAGCGAGATTTACGGTAAAAGCGAGAAAGTTCCTTTTGCCGAGCAGGATGACCGTCTTTTGGGGTCCACTCATATCAGTCGTTGGGGATATAGCAGTTCCAAAGCTATTGATGAGTTCATGGCGCTGGCTTTTTATCGAGAAAAGAAGCTGCCGGTGGTGATCGTACGTTGTTTCAATACAGTTGGGCCACGTCAGACCGGTCAGTATGGTATGGTTTTGCCAAAGTTCATCAAAGCAGCTCTTTTGGATCAACCGATCGTAGTGTATGGAAGTGGAGAGCAAACCAGATGTTTTGCAGATGTTTCAGACGTTGTGGAGGCATTTGTGAGATTGATGAACAGCCCTGAATGTGAAGGTGAGATCTTCAATGTGGGCACCACAGAGTCCATCAGCATCACCGATCTGGCTCAGAAGGTCAAATCCATGTGCGACAGCAAATCCAAGATCGAGTACATGAGCTATGAGGCTGCTTTTGAAGAGGGATTTGAGGATATGATGAATCGGATGCCGAATCTCAGTAAAATCCAAGAATACATTGGTTATGAACCCAAATATAAACTGGATGACATTATTCAGCGCATGATCGAGTATTATGAAAATTAAGCTATTGTGCATCTTGCTTATCCTGTCCCTGTCTGGACTGTGGGCTTTGGAATTGCCAGTTGCAAACATCCCTCAGATCAGCGTCAGTATCACCGGATTTGTGCCTCATCCCGGGCACTACAAAATGAATCCTACAGATCGAATCTCAAATCTGTTGGAACTGGCCATGCTGGATCAGGCACAAATTCAGCAACATTTTGTACCTGCTGAAGAGGAAGAGGAGCAATACACAAAGCTGAATCCAATTCCCATGTTGCGTGAGACTGATCTGCTGATTCCGGATTATGACAAGATGATTTCCTTGCGTACAGTTGAACTGCAGCGGGGTGGCAATAGCACATACTATGATCTCTTGAAGTTTTACCGCTTGGGCGATCTGGAACAAAACCCAATATTGCGGGATGGGGATCTGCTGTATGTCACGATAATCAAGGATTTCATCAGTGTAAGTGGATGCGTTGGCAAACCAGGAGAGCTGGAATATTATCCGGGAGACACTCTTCAATCCGTATTGTCGCTGGCTCATCGCACCCTACCCGGAGCAGATCTGAGTGCTGTGCGCATCAGTCGCTATATGGGTAGTGGAAACAAGTATCAGTTTGAGACTGTAGATTATACCCACAATCCTCAGTTGCAGCTAAATCCGGGAGATCGGATAATGGTTCCCTATGATGCCGGGTATCGTGCCAGAAAGGCTGTAACAGTATCCGGAGAGATCAAGCATCATGGTGAATATATCGTTGATGACAACAGTACCCTCTGGGATCTGATCCAGCTTGCTGGCGGTGTGACAGAGAAGGCAGATTTGTCCAATGCAGTAGTCTTGAACCGCAGTTACAACGAGAATCCTGATCCTGAGTTTGAACGGATGAAGATGCGCAGTATGGCGGAGCTGACTCCATTTGAATATTCATATATGCGGGTATTCATGCGCCAGGCTAAAGGAGTATATTCCATTGATTTCCAGAAGCTGATCGCCAGCGAGGGCAAAGAAGAGAACCGGATATTGAACAATCTTGATTACATCTATATCCCCGAAAAGATGAATGCAGTGTGGGTTAGCGGAAATGTACGCAATCCCGGCCTGGTTGAATTCCGGGAAGGCGAGAACTGGAAGTATTATGTGAAGCAAGCTGGCGGATATGCAAACAGCAGTTTGTTTCCCAACACCCGGATTTTAAGAGTTAATAGCGGAAACTGGATGAAAGCGAAATCCAAACAGGAAGTTCGACCAGGAGATATGGTATTTGTACCAGAAAAGATTGACCGCCACTTCTGGACGGATGTGAAAGATATTGTAACAGTGACTGCTTCAGCCATTACGATCCTGATTGGGGTGCAAAACCTCAGTAAATAGTGGAGGATACCTATCCACACGAAAAAAAAGGCGGCTATAAGCCGCCATCCATAAAGGAGTTTAAATGAAAGTACCGATGCTGGATCTGAATGCTCAATATGAACCACTGATGGCGGATATTCGGGCTGCGCTGGACAAAGTTTTTGAGGAGCACCACTATATAATGGGCTCACAGGTAAAGGCCCTGGAAGAACGGGTGCAGGAGTATCTGGGGATCAAACACGCCATTGGCTGTGCTTCCGGAACGGATGCCCTGGTATTGGCGATCAAAGCCCTGGGTATTGGTGACGGCGATGAAGTGATTACCACTCCTTTTACTTTCTTTGCGACGGCTTCCTCAATCTGGCGCAACCATGCCAAACCGATATTTGTGGATATTGATCCCAAAACCTTCAATCTGGATCCCCAAAAGATTGAAGCTGCGATTACTCCCCGCACCAAGGCGATCATGCCGGTGCACCTGTTTGGCCAGTGCTCCGATATGCAAGCCATAATGGAGATTGCAAAGAAGCACAATCTCAAGGTCATCGAGGACAACGCTCAAGGTATCGGCAGCACCTGGAATGGTCAGATGAGCTGTTCCTTTGGCGATATTGGCACCCTTTCCTTTTTCCCCAGCAAAAATCTGGGAGCAATGGGGGATGCCGGAATGTGCCTGACCAATAGTGACGATCTTGCCGCCAAGCTGCGTCAATTGCGGGTGCATGGCGAAAACCCTAAATATTACCACAAGTGGGTGGGTTTAAACAGCCGTCTGGATACTATGCAGGCAGCAATTCTGCTGGTAAAACTTGAAGCCCTGGCTGCCTGGAGCGATGCCAGACGTGCCAATGCAGCTTTTTATGATGAAGCGCTGGCGGGGATTGCAGATCTTCAGACTCCCTATATTCACCCCCAAGCTCTTACGATCTACAATCAATATACTCTGATCACTTCCCGCAGGGATGCTCTGATGAAACATCTGCAAGACTCAGGCATTGGCTGCGCGATATACTATCCCATGCCCTTGCATTTGCAGGAATGCTTTGCTCAATTGGGCTACAAAGCTGGGGATCTGCCAATTGCCGAGAAGCTTGCCGGGCAGGTGCTTTCCATCCCGATCTATCCGGAATTGAGCCACGACATGAAGCAATATGTTGCGGATTGTATCCGGGAATTCTTTGCTTAAGGAGAACCAAGTGCACTTTATCGTATGCATCAAACAAGTTCCCAATACGACGGAGATCAAGATTGATCCCAAAACTAACACGCTGGTGCGGGAAGGGGTTGAAAGCATTCTGAATCCCTTTGACGCTTATGCCATTGAAGAAGCTGTGCGGCTCAAAGAAGCTCATGGCGGAACGATCACTGCTATCAGTATGGGACCAAACCAGGTGGAAGGTACCTTGCGTGAAGCCATTTCTCTGGGTGTGGACCGGATCATTTTGCTATCTGACCGCAAGTTTGCCGGAGCCGATACCTGGGCTACCAGCTTTACTCTGGCCGCTGCGATCCGTAAAGTGGGTGATTACACACTGATCCTCACCGGACAGCAGGCGATCGATGGTGATACAGCGCAGGTGGGGCCCGGGATCGCCGCCCATCTCAAGATTCCTCAAACCTGTTTTGTGCGTAAAATCGTTAGCCTGGAGCCCTGCAAAGCACAGGTACAACGCTTGATGGAGGATGGGATTGACACCGTGGAGATGAAATTGCCAGCACTGATCTCTGTCGTAAAAGAAATAAACACTCCCCGTCTGCCATCGCTACGTGGCAAACGCAACGCCAAATCTGCAGAATTGACGGTGTGGAATGCCGAAGATCTGGGACTGGATGAGAAGATGATTGGCTTAAATGGTTCACCTACTCAGGTGCTGAATATCTTCAGCCCCAAGCATGAGAAGCAGGTGGAGAAGTTTGATGGCGATAGCGATCAGGCTGCTGAACTGATTGTTCGCCGTCTGCATGAGTTCACAAAGAGATAAGAGATGCTTAGTTTTCCTAATATCAGTCCGGAGATAGCCAGTTTCAGTCTTCTGGGCATGCAGTTCCATATTCGTTGGTATGGTCTGTTTTATGTGCTCAGCTTCGTGCTGGCTTATTTCTTGTATCGCCATATGCTGAAGCTGAAGGGGATTTCGATGCCCCGCGAACAATATGAATCAGCCATCTTCTATGTGATGCTGGGAGTTATTCTGGGTGGACGCCTGGGCTATGTGCTGTTCTATAACTTTCTGTATTATCTGCAGCATCCGCTGGAGGTTTTTGCCGTCTGGGAAGGAGGCATGAGTTTCCATGGCGGAGCTTTGGGAGTGATTGTGGCAGGCTTGATGTTCTGCCGTAAACACAAGTATTCCTTTGCGGATCTTGCCGATGCTGCTATTCCTCTGGTTGCTGCCGGACTTGCTCTGGGACGTCTGGGAAATTTCATCAATGCCGAGCTGTGGGGCAGAGTAAGCACGCTGCCCTGGGCGATGGTGTTTCCCGGAGCCGGAGATCTGCCTCGCCATCCCACTCAGCTCTATGAAATGCTGACTGAAGGGGTTCTTCTGGGTCTCATTTCATACCTGATGCTGCGCAAGGGGGCTCGCAAGGGTATGGTATTCTGGACTTTTATCGGCGGCTATGGGATTGTCAGGTTTTTGATCGAGTTTGTCCGTGTGCCGGATGACATCAGTTTTTATCAGGATTTTGGCTTTATCTTTGGCTTCATGAGCATCGGGCAGTTTCTTTCACTGCTGATGATCATCGGAGCTGGAATTGGGATCGCCAGAATATATAGGAGGAGAGCATGAAGAACATATTGATTCTTGGCCTGGTGGCAGTCAGCATTGTGTTGGCTTCCTGCGCTGGTGGGTTTGGCTTAAGCGAAGAGCAGAAACTGCTACGAGAGCTCAAGAAATGGGAGAGCTTTTCCGGAAGCGGGATCATTGAGCTATCTTTGATGGGATTCAGTTTGCGCAAACCCTTCAATCTGGATAAGAGCCTGCAGCAGATTCGTCTGGACGTGATCGAAGGCGGTGTGTTCGGAGCTGGAGCATCACCACTCCTGAGTGTGTATTTGGGCGATTATCTGGCCTTGAATGCGCCGGTGATGCCGGCACTGGAAATGCTAAATCTGAAGGATAAGATTCCAAAGTCTGCCCTGGCCATCTTTGCCTCTTCGGAATACCTGATGGAGAATTATGGTGCCGAGATTATCGCCAATAAAGCGATAGTTCGCGATGATTTTAGCGTCAATTTCAAAAAGAACTATCAGTTGGAATCCGTGGTTGACAAGGATTCCGGAACCCGCATTGATGCCAGATATACTGGCAATGGACGCCTGGATACAATCGAGATCACAAGCAATAAGCCAGTTTCTGCCAGATTGATCTTTGACAAAGTGGATTATATCCAGCCTAGCATCATACCCATTCCCAAAAAGGAAGCTTCGCAGCAAGATCTGATGGATCTCTTTCAGGGTGGGGGAGTGATGGATATGTTTCAACAACTGCTGAATGGCAATTAGTTAAGGATGTGATGAATCCATGATAGATCGATATAGCCTGCCCGAAATGCAACGCATCTGGAATCTGGAAAACCGCTATGAGTGCTGGCTGGAAGTGGAGCTTGCGGCTGCCAAAGCCATGCATGAACTGCATATGATTCCCGATGCAGACTATCAAAACATCAGCACCAGGGCAGATTTCAACGTGGATCGCATCGCTGAGATCGAAGCCACTACCCGGCATGATGTTATTGCTTTTTTGACCAATGTGGCGGAATATGTGGGTCCATCCTCACGCTGGATTCATTATGGAATGACCTCCTCAGACGTACTTGATACTGCCAGCGCTCTTCAGCTCAAACAAGCTGGGGAATTGATTCTTTCCGAGCTGTTAAGATTGGCAGAAACTCTGAAGCTCAAAGCCCGGGAGCATCGGCATACCCTGTGTATGGGGCGTAGCCATGGCATTCATGCCGAGCCCACTGCTTTTGGTCTCAAATTTGCCCTCTGGTTTGATGAGACTACCCGCAACATCAAACGCCTGGAGGAAGCCATCAAGGTGGTGAGTGTGGGTCAGTTATCCGGTGCGGTGGGCAACTATGCTCATCTTGATCCGGCAGTGGAAGAGCTTGCCTGCAAGCATCTGGAGCTCCGTCCTGTGAATATTTCCACGCAAGTGATTCAACGTGATCGTCATGCTCAGTTCCTTTTTGCCATTGCCCAGATTGGCAGCACCTTGGAGAAAATCGCCCTGGAAATCCGGCACCTGCAACGCACAGAAGTTCGCGAAGCAGAAGAAAACTTTTCCCAAGGCCAAAAGGGCAGCTCTGCCATGCCCCACAAACGCAATCCCATCCTCAGTGAACAACTTTGCGGTCTCTCCCGGATCTTGCGTGCCAATGCCAATGCCGCACTGGAAAACAACGCCCTCTGGCATGAACGCGATATCTCACACTCCAGCGTGGAACGGATAATCCTGCCAGATAGCTGCATCCTGATCCACTACATGCTGGTCAAAAGCAGCGCAATGATCGATAGCCTTGCCGTATATCCGGAGAACATGATGCGGAACATCGAACTTACCCGGGGATTGGTCTTTTCTCAGGCCTTGCTTCTGCATCTGGCAAACCTGGGTATGAGCCGCGAACAAGCCTATGCTCTGGTGCAAGCTTCGGCCATGAAATCAATCAGCGAAGGCAGTGATTTCAAACAATTGATTCTGGCGGATGAGCAGATCACCAACCTAATGCGTCAAGAACAAATCGAAGATATCTTTAGCTATGACCGTTACCTGAAAAACGTCGACTTTATCTATAAACGCTGCGGGATTCTTGCATAAAGCGAGTACTAAGGTGAGAGACACTAGAGTTGGCAAGAGAATTAATCAACCTCAAACAAGGAGATACCAATGAAACAGGTCATATTAGCGATCCTTACCCTGCTCTTCATCCTACCCATGTTTGCCCAGGCAGGTGATCGTATCACCGGAGTGTGGTACAATGGTGAGAGAAGCAGCAAAATCGAGATCAGTCAAGCCAAGGATGGCAGCTTCATCGGCAAAATCATCTGGTTAAAAGAGCCCAACGACGCAGCCGGAAATCCCAAAAAGGATAGCAAAAACTCCGATGCAGAGCTGGCTAAGCGTCCCTTGATGAACCTTCAGATCCTTTCTGGCCTTAGTTACAATGGCAAAAGCAAATACAGCGGCGGAAAGATCTATGATCCTAAAAGCGGAAAAACCTATTCTGCCAAGGCTGAAATGACCAACAACAACACCCTGGCTCTGCGAGGTTTCATCGGGATTGCTCTGGCAGGCAGAACCGATACATGGATTCGCACCACAAAATAAACAAGTATCTGCTTTCCGATCCCGAGGTATTGAGCCTGATAGCCAGGAGGCAATACCCGGCCCGGTTTGTATCAGTTTCCCTAATTCTGGCATCTTTATTCATCAGCTTTGTGCTGCATGGTCAGGGCTGGTTGCAATACCTGAGTAATGTTTTGCTACTCATTGGTTTTATACTCTTTGTCTTAAACAGAGCGCATTTCCGCTTCCGGCAACGGATTATACGGCCTCAGCCCGGGCAATTCTATAGCCCTGTGACTGGGAAACTGATCTCCATCGAAACGCAAAACCGTCTCATTCACATCCAGAAATCCCGCTTTGATCATGTGGAAATCCGCTGTCCGGCAGATGGTAGCCAATGGCAGGAAGGCAGCCTGATTGTCCCCTTTCAGCAGGATAGCATCCGGATTTGGTTTCAGGCCAAAAAGTTGATTGGGATTGAAGCTGCCGAAATGAAAGCGGGAGAGGTGATAGCCCTGATGATCGGAAGTGGCAGTTGCGTGATTTCCATGCCTCAAAATATGGAGATCGATGTTCAGATTGCTGAAAAAGTCTACGCTGGAGAAAGCGAGATCCTGGATTCAGGTTTGACTGATGATAACAATCCTAAAGAGGTAGAGTAAGACAGAAGATGGAGCCTTTTCCCGGCTCACTTTCCACACTCAGGCTTCCACTGTGGGCATCCACTATATTCTTGGCGATTGAGAGCCCCAGCCCCACTGACTTTCCCCGGTTGTGCTGCTGTGAAATCATCCTGAAGGGCTCAAAGATGATTGCCTGATTCTCTTTGCTAATGCCGATTCCCTGATCTTGAACGCAGAATATGCTGCGATGTCCCTCACGTCTGAGGCTGCAAGTAATTCGTGATCCATCCGGGGAGTATTTGACGGCATTGCTCAAAAGATTATTCACAACCTGACGGATCTTCACGGCATCAATCCTGGCGAGAATCGGCTCTTCCGGCTGCTGATAGTCTATAGTGATATGATGTGCCGCAGCCAGAGTCTGATTCAGTTTGATACTGTGCAGAAACAATAGATCAAGCGAAACTTCGCTCAAGTTCAGACTAACCCTTCCGCTTTGGAGTGCGCTTAGATCCAGAATGCCTTCCACCAGCCGCTGCATAAAGATGCTGGTGCTGCGGATGGTTTGCAGGATATCCAATTGGTCTTCGGTTGCGGTCTCTTTCATGGTACTTAAAAGATAGTCACTGAAGTTTTTGATCACTCCCAGAGGATTGCGCAGGTCATGCGCCGCCATTCCTACAAATCGATTCCGAAGCTCCGCCAGATTTGCCAATTCGGTGTTTGCCTTCGCCAATTGCCGCTGCATATTGGTCAGGTCATTATTCAGCTTGGCCATTTCATCCAGATAGAAGCGCTGGCTATCATCGTCTTTGGGGGGATTCTGATCAGATTGCTCCTGGCAACGAATGTTGTAGTCCCGGCCTGGCTGCAGGTCGAGCTTAGACAAGGCTTCAATGATCTGAGTCTGCAATTTCTCAATATCATGCGCTTCAAGGATCAAGCTATGTTTCATCTGGCTTCCACCATCGAAAGAGCAATTCTGCTGGCTAGATTTGCATCCGAGGCAAAGCTATCAGCTCCAATCTGTTGCCACAATTTCGGATCATTCAGGAAGGGATATCCACCTACGATTATCTTCACTTTGTTCAGCTTGGTATCACTACGGATACGGGAGATTAGGCTCTCGGCTTTATGCAGATTAAGAGGGAAGGTTATAGATATCGCCAGAAGATCGGCATCCTGTTCGGCGAGCATATCCACGATTGAATCATGCGGCATATTAGCTCCCAGGAAGCTGGTATCCCAGCCATCCAGTTCCATAATGTCGGTCACCATGCGCAGGCCAATTTCGTGCAATTCGCCGCTCACGCAGGTCGCAATCATTTTGTGATGTTTGGGGTTAGCACTGAACAGCAGGGGATAAAGCTGGGCAATTGCCAATTGGGTCAATCCAGTGCAATAATGCTCCTGTGCCACAGTCACTAGATTTGCTTGCCAGAGATTACCGATTTCCCGTTGCACCGGTTGCAGGATATCCAGATGAATGTTTCGGATTGAAGTTCCCTGCTGTGCCAAATCATTTATCAATTGCATTGCCTTCTGCTTTTGAGCCGTGAGCAGGTAATTTTTGTATTCAACTGC
>JALNYD010000274.1 GCA_023230025.1 Candidatus Cloacimonadota bacterium
GCAAATTCGTTCGTTCAAGCGGTGTCCAGGCTGTTATCATCGGAAAATCCGCTGGTAAAGTCGGTGTCAGAATGCCTTCTGGAAAACCCAAATGGTTCAATGAGGCATGCCTTGCAACCGTCGGTCTTGTGGCCGGTGGAGGACGCGGTGACAAGCCGATCCTGAAAGCAGGTAAACAGTATCACAAGATGAAATCCTCTGCAACCCGCTGGCCAAGAACCCGTGGTGTCGCAATGAACGTCGTCGATCACCCATTCGGTGGTGGAGGACATCAGCACCCAGGTAAACCAAAGACTGTTGCACGTGGAGCATCTCCCGGTAGAAAAGTCGGATCTGTTGCAGCACGCAGAACAGGATACCGGAGGTGAACGTAAATGGCAAAGAAAACTACTAAGAGAATGCCAAAGCGGCGAGAGGAATACACCTATCACGGCTTCAATATCGAGCAGCTCAAAGCCATGTCTATGGACGAGCTTCTTGCTATTATGCCCAGTGGCGCACGCAGAAAGGTCCTTCGCGGTTTTACCCGTGATGAAGAGGATGTTCGCGCGAAGATCGCTGAAGGTGACGGTGTCAGAACTCACAGCCGTTCAATGATTATCCTCCCCGAAATGGTCGGCAAAAATGTTGCCATCTACTCCGGTAAGGAGTTCGTTAACGTAGAGATCCCGGTTGAAGGAATTTTCCACTACTTTGGAGAGTTCGCCTTAACCCGTAAGAAAGTTGCTCACGGAAGTGCCGGTATTGGTGCAACCAAGTCGAGTAAGTATGTTCCGTTGAAGTGATTGTTATGGCAAGAACAGAATACAGTAACAAACTTACCGGCGACAACATCGCCCGTGCCAAGGCTAACGAACTCGGCTGCTCTCCAAAGCACGCTGTTGAAATCGCTCACCTTGTCCGTAATATGATGGCAGACGACGCAGTTGCATACCTTGAACAGGTCATCGACCTCAAGCGTGCAGTTCCGTTCCACCGCTTTAACAGAAATGTTAGCCACCAGAAGAGCTTAAACGGCAAAACCTTCGGAACCGCAGCCGGCAGATACCCGGTCAAGGCAGCCGCTGATTATGTCCGTTTAATCCGCTCTGCACAGAAGAACGCTGAATATGCAGGTCTCGCACCGGAAAAGATGGTCATCATCCACGCCGCTGCAAACAAAGGACGCTGCATCAAAGGCATCTTCCCCCGTGCAATGGGTAGAGCTACCCCCAAACACAAAGATTCCGTCAACGTCGAGATCATCCTCCGTGAGGTACAGTAAGTATGACAATCGAAAAGAAATTCGTTGCAGACGGTGTCCGCAAAGTCAGAGTCGAGCAGTACCTTAACAAGGAACTCAAACGTGCCGGCTACGGAGGTATGGACATCGTCCGGACTCCCGTTGGAACTCAGGTCACGATCTTTGCAGAAAAGCCTGGTATCGTTATCGGTAAAGGCGGCAAACTGGTTCGCCAGCTGACCTCTGACCTCAACACTGTCTACGGCATAGATTCGCCGCAGGTCGAGGTCCAGCAGGTTGCAAATCCGAACCTCAACGCCCAGATCATGGCAGAACGCCTTGCAAATGCACTCGAACGCGGCTGGTACTTCCGAAAGGCAGGTAACTCCGTAATCCGCCGTGTCATGGACTCCGGCGCACTTGGCTGTGAAGTTATTATCGCAGGTAAGCTGACCGGTGCCCGTGCACGTGTCCAGAAGTTCGTCGAAGGCTACATCAAACACTCAGGTGAACCGTCAGAGTCTATCGTTGAGAAGGGCTATGCAACTGCAATCAAAAAGCTCGGTATCATCGGTGTCCAGGTCAAGATCGTTCCGCCGGGAGCAAAACTTCCGGATCAGTTCGAGATCCGTGCTGATGCAGCTCCTGCTCCGGCACGTGTTGTTGAGACCGATATCTTTGAAGAGTTCGATGCAGAACTTGCAGCCGAACCAGAACCTGAATTTGTTGAGGAGGTCTGAAAATGGCTATCTTCAGAGCAAAAGAAGTCGCCCAGTTTTCCGACTCTGAACTGATCGAGAATGAGCAGAAACTCAAGATCGAACTTATTCAGAACTATGGAAAAGTCAGCGCCGGTGGTGCACCGGAAAACCCCGGAAAGATCCGGGAAGTTCGCAGAACTATCGCACGTATCAAGACTGAACAGACTAAACGTCAGGCATAAAGCTCGTCTATGATCACTCCGCAGAATATAATCAGACACGAAATGATCGGTCTTCTTGTATCTGTGGAGTATTCACCGAACAAGTATGAAGAAGGTATTTCTGGTGTCATCGTAGATGAGACCAGAAACACTCTTCGGATCAATACAGGGAATGGCATTAAGTGCCTGGAGAAACAACGTAAGTTACTCCGGGTGACCCTCCCGGATAGTGTTCAGGTGATAATAGACGGCAATGCCTTGTCTGTTTCTCCAACGCGGCGCGTAAGTATGCGCGTAAGCCCATATCGTAAGATGTGAGCGAGACATGAGGGTTAATATGGCAAAAAATATCGGCTTAAATGTCACAGTCCCAGAAAAGGATTGTGACGATGTAAATTGTCCGTTTCACGGCAGCTTACCGGTGCGCGGCCAGGTGATTACCGGTAAGGTCGTAAGCGAACGAATGCAGGGAACTGTTGTCGTTGAGAGGAACTTTCTCCATAAAGTCAAGAAATATGACAGATATGAGAAACGCAGTTCCAAAATCCACGCACACATGGCTCCATGCCTTGACGCCAAAATCGGCGACGAGGTAAAGATTGCAGAGTGCAGACCACTGAACAAAACGACCTCCTATGTAGTTGTCGAGGTGATTAAGGAATGAGAGGCTTAACGTCAAAAATTCCGCGCGCACTTCAGACCGGCTCAAAGATGGTCTGTGCAGACAACACGGGCGCCCGTGTTGTACAGATAGTTTCCGTCTTCGGTTACCACGGTGTTAAAAACCGGCAGCCCAAGATGGGACTTGGAGACCTTGCGACCGTCACGGTCAAGAAAGGAACTCCGGACATGAAAAGAAAGCTCGTTCGAGCAGTCGTTGTCCGTCAGAAGAAGGAATTCCGTCGCCCCAACGGCCTCAGAGTATCCTTCGAAGAGAACGCAATGATCCTTCTGAACGAAAACGGCGATCCGCGCGGAACCGACATTAAAGGTCCGGTTGCCCGTGAGGTTGCAGAACGTTTCCCCAAGGTTGGATCAATGGCAACCATCATTATCTAAGGTGAAAACATGGCACGTATTTCAAGCACTCAGCCAAGAAAGCAGCGGAAGTTCCGGTATAATGCTCCGATCCACATTCGTGGTGCATTCTTACACTCCCCTCTCGCAAGTAATCTTCGCGAAAAGTATGGAAAGCGCAGTTTCCGTGTTGTTACCGGCGATACTGTCAAAGTACTTCGTGGTGAATTCAAAGGAATCGAAGGCGTTGTTGACAACGTAGATGTCAAAAACACGAAGATCCTTGTTCACGGAGTTACCGTCAAGAAAGCCAACGGTGAAGATGTCCCAAGACCACTCGACCCGTCCAAGATAATGATCACTAAATTCAACACAAAAGATGCAAAACGCGTTGCACGTCTTGAGGTGAAGGCATAATGACCCGAACTAAAAGAATGACAGCACCGGATGCATGGCAGATCGCCAGAAAAGAAAGCAAATATGTCGTCAGCACCGCAAGCGGCCCGCACGACGGTTCAGCTCTTCCGATCGGCGTCTGGCTCCGCGACCACATGCAGTTTGCATTAAACACCAAAGAAGTCAGAAAGATTCTGCACGACCGCCAGGTTTTCCTGAATGGTCACGTCGTAACCGACGAGCATCTCGGAATCGACGTCTTTGACATCATCAGCTTCCCGAAGATCGACAAGCACTACATGATTCTTGTTGATGAAAAGGGACGCCACAATGAGTATGCGATCTCAGCAGATGCAGCAA
>JALNYD010000275.1 GCA_023230025.1 Candidatus Cloacimonadota bacterium
TGGTACAAGCAGCACTTCTTGCCAATATGAGGATATGCATCTCTTCCAATGATGGGATCATTACCGAGGATCTGGATGAAACTATCGACAACCTGGCTCGCTTTGTAGACAGTGGCATGGAAAACGCCGATTCCACTATCCTGTCCATAATGCTAAACAAAAAGACCAATAAAGAGGAAAAACATGTCCGCTAACATCTTTCAAGTAAGCCTGGATCCAGTGTTACCACCTGACCCCGAGTTTATTCAAGGGATCAGACGTGCTCCGGATCGGGGTCTGAATCTTAGCAAAGCTGAGATCAAACAAGCTTTGAAAAATGCCTTGCGTTATATCCCTACAGAGCTACATGAGAAAGTGGCTCCTGAGTTTTTGAATGAGCTGAAAAGCATGGGCAGAATCTATGGCTATCGCTGGCGTCCAGCAGGGAAACTATCCGGAAAGCCAATACATGAATACAAGGGTATCACAGCGGCTAAAGCGATGCAGGTGATGATTGACAATAATCTGGATTTTGATATTGCCCTGTATCCCTATGAGCTTGTAACCTATGGCGAAACCGGACAGGTTTGTCAGAACTGGATGCAATACCGGCTGATCAAGAAATATCTGGAAGTGATGACAGAAGAGCAAACTCTGGTAGTGGCCAGCGGTCATCCTGTGGGGCTCTTTCCTTCCAGCAAGAACGCTCCCAGAGTAATATCCACAAATGGACTGGTGGTGGGTAAATGGGACAACCCGGAAGAGTTTAAACGCTTAACTGCATTGGGAGTGGCAAACTATGGTCAGATGACTGCTGGGGGTTGGATGTATATCGGCCCGCAAGGTATTGTGCATGGAACATATATCACTCTGCTCAATGCTGGACGCAAATATCTGGGCATTCCTGTTGATCAGAACCTGGCAGGAGTGCTATATATATCATCTGGTTTGGGCGGAATGAGCGGAGCTCAAGCTAAAGCAGTTGAGATTGCTGGAGGAATAGGCATTATCGCCGAAGTGGATGCCAGCAGAATTGAAACCAGGCACCAGCAGGGCTGGGTGAGCAAGGTATCCAGCAAGCTGGATCAGGTTTTCAACTGGGTGAATGAAGCTCGAAGCAGCAAAACTGCAGTTTCGATTGCCTATCATGGCAACATCGTGGATCTTCTGGAATATGCCGATCAAAACAATATCAAATGCGAATTGATCAGCGATCAAACTTCCTGCCACGCAGTGTATGAAGGTGGCTACACACCTGTAGGTTATTCATTCGAGGCTGGAAGAGAACTATTGGAAAAAGATCATGTGGCATTCAAGAAAGCTGTCGATCAATCCCTTTCTCGCCATTTCCATGTGATCAGAAACCTTTGCGACAAGGGTTCACGGTTCTGGGATTATGGCAATAGCTTTATGGCCAGTGTGTTTGATGCCGGTGAAACATCAATCGCCAAAGATGGCAGGACTACCAATGATGGATTCATTTGGCCATCCTATGTAGAAGATATTATGGGCCCGATGTGTTTTGATTTTGGTTATGGCCCGTTCAGATGGGTATGCCTCTCCCGCAAGGATGAAGATCTGCGGAAAACTGATCAGGCAGCGGCAGCTCTCATCGATCCCAAGCGCAATGCCATGGATCGCGATAATCATCATTGGATCATCAATGCAGAGGAAAACGCCCTCGTGGTTGGCACCAAAGCCAGGATCCTATATGCTGATGAAGAGGGTAGGATCAAGATTGCCCTGAAGTTCAATGAAATGATCCGCAACAACGAGATTGGCCCCGTTATCCTGGGCAGAGATCACCATGATGTATCAGGCACAGACTCTCCCTTTAGAGAAACTGCCAATATCTATGATGGATCAAATGTGATGGCAGATATGGCCACCCATTGCTTTGCTGGAAATGTGGCCCGAGGCATGAGCCTGGTGGTACTCTCCAATGGGGGAGGAGTTGGAATTGGCCGCAGTATCAATGGAGGGAATGGCATCGTTTTGGATGGAAGTGCCCACATGGATGAGGTCATCAAGAAGGCATTATCCTGGGATGTAATGGGTGGAGTAGCCCGTCGCAACTGGGCAAGAAACACCGGAGCTATCAGCACATCTCAGAAATGGAATGAAAATCACCCCAATGAAGGAGCAATCACAATCCCTCATCCTGCCAATGAGGATTATCTGAATTCACTGCTCTAAGATCAAAGAAGGACTTGCAATATGCTGAACCAATTTACCCGCATCATGAAAGCTGAAGGATTATCAGATATGGTAATCAGAACCTTCACATCCTATTATCAGGCTCTTGTGAATGGTGAGACAGGCAGAATAGCCAGGGTGCAAGCCCCCGGAGCAGATCAATTGATACACTATGAGCAACTCCAGGGTACAACCGGTAACCATCTGCTGAAAAACATAGCGGTAATCAAATTGAACGGTGGATTGGGAACCAGCATGGGGCTTTCCAAGGCAAAGTCACTTCTTCCTGTCAAAGGGAACATGAGCTTTCTGGATATCATCACGCGTCAGACACTTACATTACGAGCAATAAGTGGGTATCCGGTGCAACTGCTTTTTATGAATAGTTTTGCCACTGAAGATGATACCCTGAATTACCTGAAAAAATACCCTGATCTGTTCCAGCAGGCATTACCTCTTTCCTTTGTTCAAAACAAATTCCCCCGCATTACTCAACAGGGATTTGTGCCCTTTGAACACAAAGACAAAGCTCAACGCTGGAATCCCCCTGGACATGGTGATATCTATACCGCCATATCAGCATCCGGGATTCTTGAGCAACTGATAGCTGCGGGATACCGTTATGCCTTTGTATCCAATTCAGACAATCTGGGCGCAACAGTGGACACTGCAATTGCAGCCTATATGAAAGAACATGATATCCCCTTCCTGATGGAAGTGTGTCAGCGCACAGAAATGGATAGAAAAGGCGGACATCTGGCAATGGATGATCATGGGCAACTGCTCTTAAGAGAAATTGCCCAGTGCCCCCCAGATGAGCTTGAGGATTTTCAGGATATCAGTAAATATGGATATTTCAATACCAACAACCTCTGGATTGATCTAAAAGCCCTTGAATGGCATCTGATTACAAACGATAACTTGATGCTGCTGCCTTTGATCGTGAATCCCAAAGTGGTGGATGGCACTCCTGTGTATCAACTGGAAACAGCTATGGGAGCTGCAATCAGCAGTTTTACTGGTTCCCGGGCATTGATCGTACCTCGCGAACGCTTTGCTCCAGTCAAGAAGACAAACGATCTTCTGGCAATATGGAGCGATGCCTACGAACTGAACGATCAATATCAGATTCAGCTAAAACGTGGATTATCCCAGACCCCGGTGATTGAACTTGATGCTCGTTACTATGACACCATCGATAAACTGAGTCAGCGATTCAAGAATGCAGTTCCATCTCTTGCCGGATGCAAGGAACTACATATCAATGGAGATGTTAGCTTTGGGCCGGATGTGATCTGCGATGGCAGAGTGTTTATCCAGGCTGAAACCCCGGTCACTATCACTAATCGCCTGCTGGCTGGCCAGGTTTCTTACAGTTAAGGGAGAGAGAATGGTTTCAAAAGCAACCAAAGTAAGACTGGGAATATTCCTGGCCATTGGCTTTATCGCGATCTTGTTGTTTGCCATAGCCGTAGCAGGTAATCGGCTAACACAGAAATGGGATACCTATTATATCATGTTTAAAGATTATCCCGTAAGCGGACTTCAAGTGGGCGGAACAGTCAATTATCAGGGCATCAAGGTCGGACAGGTTCAAGCTATTAAGATTGACCCCGAAGATGTCAGCAAGGTGATCATTACGATTAATGTGGAACCCGGCACTCCAATCAAAGAAGATACTGAAGCTGTCCTAAGTCTGGTGGGAATCACGGGACTCAAAGCTGTTGAGATCAAG
>JALNYD010000276.1 GCA_023230025.1 Candidatus Cloacimonadota bacterium
GGGATTATATTCAGAACAACTATTGAAAAATCTTGGTTCTCACTACCGTTCGTTAACTGATCTCGGATTGTGTTGGCTTGTGCCAAGTAGTCAGGATAAAATAGATTACTGTCTTGACGAACTATCTGATGCTGGTATCAATTGGACTGAGTCAGAATTCATACAGTTTTTTGCTGCATGGGCAAATTATTATGCTATTACTAGATATAGCATTGATGAAACCATCTCGGATGAGATCAGAAGAAATATCGCACGTTATGCTTGGAATTTTGGATTATCTTATGATGAATCAAGGAAAATGCCATCAAAGATTGCCAGAAGCCTAAAAGATCATGGATATAATAATGAAGATATAGAACACATTCAAAGCATTTTAAGTCAAGAATTCATCCAAAGAGGAGGAGACCCGAATAAAGAAAGTGAGTATCTCTCTGAGAAACATGTTGCACTGGATTATGACGATACAAGAACATGGTATAGATGTAAAAAATGTTCTAAGATTTTCCCTGGAACATTATGGGATCATTGTGTTTATTGTGGGAATGATAATCTCGAGATCTTACAGGCTTCAGATCTAGATAGATACAAATTCTGGCGTGATCCGATATTAGAAGCTGTTTCTGAAGGCAGTGGAAAAACAATCAAGACCATTAATACTGAAGAACATACTGCTCAGTTATCTTTCAAAGATCAACGCGAAGAAACGTGGTCTACGACTGAGAATTATGAGATGCGTTTCCAAAATGTTCTTTCAGCAGAGGAGGAACCTGTTGATATACTGAGTTGCACCACTACGATGGAAGTAGGTATAGATATTGGCTCATTGACAGCGATCAGTCTTCGAAATGTACCTCCAAGGAGAGAAAATTACCAACAAAGGGCTGGGAGAGCTGGCAGACGTGGAAGTACCTTATCATCGATCGTGACATATGCGCAGGATGGACCTCATGATGGTTGGTACTTTAATCACCCTGAGGATATTATTGCAGGGGATGCCCGTTCACCGTGGATCGATGCAAATAATGAAAAACTCCTCAATCGTCATTTCAATCTTCTATTATTAAATCAGTTTTTGCGTGAAAAGCATACCGATCTTTATAGTTGTGGTGTTTTGGAATTTTTCAATAATTATTATGATGAGTTCATATCTTGTTTACCTCAATTAAAGTACACAATAAATGAGCTTCGTATCATACTTCCTCGTGAGTTACTTGATACTGATATTTCAGACTCATATAAATCGAAATTACAAACTAAATTAACGAGTATCAAAATTGTTGTTGATCAGAATAGTAATCAATATGTTAACGAAAAAAAGGCAACATCTCTTCTTGACCTCTTAAGTAACGAAGGTATTTTACCGACCTACTCTTTCCCACAAAATGTGGTTGGGTTCCATATCGAAAACGAAAATACAGGAGCATTAGAACAGAGACCTGATCGATCACTTGATATTGCAATTAGTGAATATGCTCCTGGGAAAGTCATTGTTGTTAACAAAAAGACATACAAAGTAGGTGGGATCTACAGTCCCGTATCTAAAGCAATAAGCAGGGAAGCTCCGGCAACAGCATATTTTGATAATCCACATTATTATTCCGATCTCTATCAATGTCAAAAAAAGGAATGTGGATGGATCTCAACTGAGGCTCCAAAAGATGGGCTTTGTCCATTCTGTCATACCCCCATTGACATCCCAAGAAAAATGTTAAAACCTTGGGGTTTCGCTCCAGAAAATCAACACAGCATCCCAGAAGCGTGGGCAGAAGTTGAATATTCTTATGCAGAAGAGCCTAGCTACTTTGCTGATCCAATTAAGAGCGACTTACTCGACATCAAATGTGAACATTTGAAAGCTGCTAACCGTTCTGGTAAAATTACGATCATCAATAAAGGAATAATGGGACTTGGGTTTAACGTCTGTAAAAAATGTGGTGCTGCTGAAGTCATCAAACCGAAATCCTCGGGAAATAATGGAAAAACTACCGATTCAGATAGACCTTTAAAGAACGTTCGTCGTCCCTATATTGCTAAATTACCCCCATGTACTCATGAACCCAAACAAGTATATCTGGGACATACTTTTGAAACTGATATGGTTGTATTCGAATTTGAATTAGATCCTCAACAAATCAATACAGATTATCGCGGATTATGGATAAAAAGTGCTGCCATATCCTTGACTGAAGCTTTCCATCTCGCTGCAAGCCGTGTTTTGGATATTGATTTTTCGGATTTGAACGCAGGACATCGTATTCACATATCTGATGGAAATGTCTATGTGGATATATATCTTTATGATAGTCTTTCTAGTGGAGCTGGGTATTCATCTGGATTATTAGATGTCACTGATGAACTAATTACTACAGCAGAGGAGTTGCTGACCGAGTGTAGCTGTGAGTCTGCATGTCACACTTGTTTAAAACATTTCTGGAACCAAAGACAGCATGATCAATTGAACCGCTTTTCTGCGCTGGATCTATTAAAATGGGGTAAATCTGGGACGATCCATGAACCATATGATATCGAAAAGCAGTTTGTGATAATGACCCCTTTAAAGAAACGCTTTGAATTAGAAGAAAACCCAGATATCACTATCTCGGCTGAGGGCGATGGACTCTATCTCAAGTCAGATAGGTCCGCTCATAATTTCGTAGTATATCCTGCAATGCAGGTTCATAAGAGAATGGAAGATGGTTGTATTTATGTCTCAGATTTAGAGATCAAATGGGCATTACCATCTGTCTTTGCAGAAATAAAGAAACTAACAAAATCTTATGCGGACATCTAATGAGAAACAAACCGTGAATAAATCCAATTACGCGTTAGCCAACTCCCTGTTTCCTCTTCGCTGAGGGCGAGCCTTGCGGCTCACCCCGCTCGCAAGTCCCTTTCGCTTCGCTCACGGACTTAGTCGCAAACCTTCGGTTTGCTTAGCTGAGGCCGCCCCTAAAGGGGCAACCCGCCACCGCGCGGTCAGGGGTTTATAATGCGTGACGTCTTAGGTTGTTTATGTGTTCAGGGATACCTGGACAGGAGATACGTTATGATGAGTGATATTCCGCCGACGCTGCAGGATAGATTGAAGCCGCTGTTTTTTCAGAAGGATGTGTATGCGGATAAGTTATGCCAGACAGGGAAAGATATCCGAAGAGTGCAGCTCGAATTGATGAAGCGGGGTGAGCCGCAAGGCTCGCTCTCAGCTGAGGCGGGGACCTTTCGGTCCCTTAGCGAAGCAAGGCTGAGCGAAGCGAAGACGTGCGATCAAATCTTTGATTTGCGACCGGACGGGCCGTCGAAAGAGACTCTTCTCCGTTCGCAGCGGCTGATCGACGAGACAAAATATCTGACGGCAAAGCTGCGGGCCCTTGAACGGGAGATAGATGGTGTGCTGACTCAGGAGATGCTGGTACTGGAAGGTGAAAAGGTGGAAGGGTGACCGGTGGGCTGACGAAGGAAGAGAGGTATGTTTGAGGTATGAAAGAAGAACGAAACGATGATCAGATCCTTGTGCGTCTGCCGGCGAGGATGAAGTCAGAAATGGAAGCGGCAGCAAAGGTCGAAGGGATGACGACGCAGGAATGGGTTCGGGAAGCTATGCAGAGCCGGCTTGGTATTTTGAATGCGGGTTGGCGACGAAGTCGACGACCTCAGCTGAGCAAGTCGAAGCGAAGCGAAGACTTGCGAGTGCCCGAAGTGTTCGCAGGTGAATGCGGGCCGTCCCTTTAGGGGCGGCCTCAGCCGAGCAAATCTTTGATTTGCGAGTGCGGGGAAAGCGAAGTATTGCTGTGGCTGCGGGCAGCCCCGAAGGGGCGGCCACAGCTGAGCAAACCGAAGGTTTGCGCGTAGTGTGGTATGGCGCTAGGGGAGAGTAAGCGGGAGATCTATCGGGAGTGGATGCT
>JALNYD010000277.1 GCA_023230025.1 Candidatus Cloacimonadota bacterium
CATCCTCGAAAAGCTCGCTGAATCTGGTGCCAAAGGGATCGTTACCACTCACTACACTGCCCTGAAAGTATTCGCTGAATCACATCCTGGCTGCATCAATGCTTCCATGCAGTTTGATCTGAAATCCCTGATCCCAACCTATAAATTCAGTACCGGAATCCCCGGAGATAGTTTTGCCATCGAGGTTGCCGCTTCCCTGGGCATGAATCCCCAGTTGATTCAACGCGCCAAAAGCCTGGCCGGCAGCCAGAATCTGGAGTTTACAAGTTTGCTCAAGAAATTGCAGGAAGAGAAAAAGAATCTGGCCAAACAGAGCTATGAGTTTGAGCTCAAGACCCGCAATCTGGAAGCCAGAATCCACGAATCTGAAAGCCGGGAACAGGAATGGCAAAAGGAACTCAAGAGCCGCCGTCAAAGACACCTGCAAGAACTGCAGGGAGAATTGATCTCCTTTCAAAAGCTCTATACCCGTGAAATCTCAGAGATTAAGACCCTGGACAGAGAAGAACGTAAACGGATTTCGGAAAGAAAATTGCATGACATATCAGTCAAGACTGAAGAGCTCTCAAAGGAACTGATCCAGACTACTGCAGACGGCTTGCAACCCCTGACTAATCCCCAAAAGGGTGACCGGGTCTGGCTGGCCAATTTTGACGCAGAAGCCATTATCCTGGAGATTCAGGGACAAAGTGCCAAGGTGGATATGAATGGCATCAGCTTCAAAACTGAGGTGGATAACCTCTTTGCTCCCAAGAATATGGAGCAGGTTCAGGCAAAGCCACTATCCAGAGTGCACAGTCAGATCAAGGTTCAAAGGGAATTGAAGCTGCTGGGGCTTACCTTTGATGAAGCTATGCCTTTGATTGATGAGTTTTTGGATAATGCCGCAATGGCGGGAATCGGCACTTTACGCATTGTACATGGCAAAGGAACTGGAGCACTACGATCCAAGGTGCGAGATTATCTTTCCCGCAAGAAAACAGTGAAAAGAATAGATACACCGCCCCTCTTCGAAGGGGGAAGCGGAGTAACCGTGGTGACCATTTAGCGTTTACTACAAACTATATAGATATCTTAAGGAAGTAAATGGACAATAGCCTTATCGACCAAATACGTGCTGCCAATGACATCGTGGATGTAGTGCAAAGCTATATCCCGTTGAAACATGTGGGTACAAACTGGCGAGGTATCTGTCCCTTCCACAACGATACCAATCCCTCCTTTTACGTTAGCCAGCCCAAGCAGATTTACAAATGCTTTGCCTGTGGTAAGGCCGGCAATGTGATAACCTTCGTTCAGGAATATGACAAACTCAGCTTCATTGAAGCAGTAAAAAAACTAGCTCTGCGGGTTGGAATCCAGATTCCGGAACGCGAGCGTACCAGCGTTGTATCCACCAAACGGCAACAACTGATTGAAGTCTATCGATCTGCCACTCTGTTTTTCAACGAAATGCTATTCGCACATGGTCAGAATGCGCTGGACTATCTGAAGCAACGTTCCTTCAGTGCACAAACTGCCAAAGACCTGATGCTGGGCTATGCCCTGCCCTCAAACAAGGGACTTTTGAACCATTTGATGAAAGAAGGATATGGGGTGTCACTGCTCAAGGAAAGCGGGCTTTTTGGCGAATATTCCGGAGCTTTGCAGGATATCTATCGCGATCGACTGATCTTTCCGATTCACAACAATTCGGGCGATGTAATTGCCTTTGGGGGCCGGATAATGGAAGCGCGCGAGGGAGTGGGCAAATACATCAATTCTCCCGGAACCGAAATCTACACCAAAGGGAAAGAGCTCTACGGTCTTTACAAAACCAAGTATAACATCAGTAAGATGGATTGTTCTCTGGTCTGTGAAGGTTACTTCGATTTTCTGCGGCTCTATGAGAATGGCTTCACCAATGCTGTTGCCGCTTTGGGAACTGCCCTTACCGAGGATCAGGTGTTTCTGCTCAATCGTTTTTCCTCCAATACCGTGCTGCTCTATGATGGCGATACCGCAGGAATCAAAGCGGCCATCCGGGGAGGACTGGCCTGTCTGGGCAAGGGAATGCAGGTGAAGATCGCCACTTTGCCAGAAGGAGAGGATCCAGATAGCTTTATTCTGAATAAGGGTTCTCAGGCTATGCAGAGCTTGATTGCTGAAGCAACTGATCTCATTCATTTCATGGCCTCCAGCCCGGCGATTGACAGCCCGGTCAAGCAGCGCATAGATGATATCCTGGATGCCCTGCGCCATCTAAATGATCCCATTATGCGCGAGCTTTACCTTAAGGTCGTTTCTGAGGCTTTTGGCATCACCTTTTCGGCCCTGCTCTCTTCTTTAAAACGCGGCCGATCTGCAAGCACCACCAAGGCTTCTGTGAGTCCAACACAAATAGCTGATAGTGATATTCCGGAGGAGCGTTTTACCTTGATCTGGGCTCTGCGGGATATAGAAAGCTACAAACTGCTTGCCACTGAGCTAAGTGCTGATTATTTTACTAATAGGCTGTACAAGCGCATTTATATCTTCTTGCTGGAAAAGCTGATACAACAGGATGATATTGATGCAGCAGCCCTCTTGGATGCAAGTGAACCAAGTGACGTCAAGGACATGCTGGCAGAGCTGATCTTTGAAGAAGCCTTGCTTCCGGATCTGAATCGTTTGATTCGGGATCTGAAGCTACGCAAGGTTCAACGGGATCTGGAGGCTTTGAACCAAGCCATCACCAGTGACCCTGAAAACCGGGACCTTCTGCAAAAGAAAAGCGAGCTGATGCGTGCCTACCGTATGATGACCAAGAAAGTTGTGAACAAAGTCCTCTTTTAGGGCGATTTTTTATGCCAAGGAGCATGGATGATTACTTATAATGAGTGTTTGAAAAAGCTGGTGGACCTGGGTAAAGATTCAGGCTATATCACCTTCAAACAAATCAATGATATCCTTCCCAATAGTCCTTTCTTTCTGGATAAAGTGGATGATATCATCTTTGATCTGTCTCAGGATGGGATTGAGATTATCGACGAAACCGAAAAGCGCATCACCAAAAGCGGAGCTGCCCTTCGCAAACCTACCCCACCCAAAAAGTTCAAAACCAAGCGCTTCTATGATGACCCCGTGCGGATGTATTTGCGTGAGATGGGCAGAGTTCCTCTCTTGGATCGTGAAGGCGAAGTGCGGGTTGCAAAAAAGATCGAAACCTATCAAAAGATGATCAATCAAAACGTCTTTCAAGCTGGCTCCACATTGCGTGAAATGTACAACTTTCTGCATCGCTATCGAGAACGCCGCGTTCGCCTGGATCAGATCTTCAAAGTGGATATCGGCACATGGATCGATAAGAACCAGGATGTGAAAATCATTGACCGGTTCAAAGACATTCTCAAAGACAATGAGGTCACCCTGGAGAAAATCGGTGGTATCCTGGATAATTGCGATTTTGACGATACCGGCACTGCCAGCCGTCAGGAGGAAATCGACGGTCTGCGTGAACAGGTCGTGGAAACCTTCATGAGCCTGGCTTACAACGATAAACTGATCAAACGCATGGTCTATCGCATCCGCAGTCTGGTCGAGCGCATCGAAGAAAGCTATAACTCCATCAATGAACTAACCAAGATCAAGCGATATACCATCGACGAAATCTGCACCTATGGCCGGCGAGCCAAGAAAAGCCCGGAAGATATGGATGAAGTGCGTTCTGAAACTGGCATGGATCCCAATCTCTTTGTGGAAACTCTGCGTAAGATCAAAAATGCCCGCCGCAAAATCCGCCGTGTGGAGCTCGAAACCAAAATGACCGGCAATGAACTGGTCTTCCTCCTCCGCGAGATCGACCGTGCCGAACGCAACAAGGAAAAAGCTCAAAATGAGATGATCGAAGCCAACGTGCGCCTTGTGATCAGCATC
>JALNYD010000031.1 GCA_023230025.1 Candidatus Cloacimonadota bacterium
ACATCAGCAAAAGCTTTGCGGGCCTCGTATGCACCGATCTTTTTGAGTAAATCTTCACTTAATGTTTCAGGAACCTGCTTGAGGTCCACTTCGATTCCGGCTACACTTTTAGCGCCATCCACCACCGCTTTTGCCATCTGGTAGATGTGTCCATAGGCCGAGTAAAACAGTACTAATATCTTCATTTAGGATTCTCCGTATTATGTTTTAAGAACATGATAAGCCGGATATCCTATTTGTCAAGTGGGATTACTACATTAGCTCTCTGATGGCGGCGATCAGTTCGTCAATATGCTCTTCAAGAGTATTGAAGGAACACATCAGGCGCACTTCATTGCGCGCTTCATCCCAGGTATAAAACATGAACCTGTCCTGCAAGACCGGAATCCAGGCTGGAGGCATGGTCACAAAGACAGAGTTTACATAGACCTTCTGGGTGATCCTGATCTGGGGTATTTCTGCCAGGCGCTCAGCCAGAAGCTGAGCCATGGCATTGGCGTGGCGGGCGTTTTCCAGCCAGAGCTCTTTGTTCAGATATGCCTCAAATTGTGCAGCGATAAAGCGCATCTTGGAATATAGCTGGTTGAGTTGTTTACGATAGAAGCGCATATTGGTAGTAAGCTCCGGGACAAAGCTGATGATTGCTTCGCCAAAGAGCAAACCGTTTTTGGTGCCGCCAAAGCTCACGATATCGGCGCCAACTCCCATGGTCATTTCCACCAGGCTTGTATCCAGAGCTGCCACCGCATTTGCCAGCCTTGCACCATCGATGTGTAAAAGCATATTGTGCGCGTGGGCAAAATCCGCCAGAGCCTTCAGCTCCTCCAAAGTATAAAGCGTTCCATACTCTGTGCTTTGGGAGATGGAGATGATCTTGAACTGGGAATGGTGCTGATCCCGGTCTCCCATCAAACGTGGAGCAATCAGCTCCGGAGTCAATTTGCCATCCGGAGTTTTGATCGGCGTCAGACGCGCTCCGGTTCCTTTTTGGACAGCACCGCATTCATCCACATTGATGTGGGCACTTTCGGCACAGATTATGGCATTAAAGCTATCGATCAAAGCCTGCAGTGACAGCACATTGGCCCCAGTGCCTGTCATCACCAGAAAGGCTTCACAAGCCCCTCCAAACAGGGCGTTTAGTTGCGATAGCACAGATTGGGTAAGCGGATCATCACCATAGGCAGGGCAAAAGCCCACATTTGCCTTTTGCAGAGCAGAAAATACCGTGTAGTGGATACCACTGTGGTTATCACTGCCAAAGCTGATGGGAAACATATCTATCTCCTGAAAAATCATTATAGCCCGACAAAATTGTCCCGTCGCAATATGTCAAGAGGGATTGTGGATGGCATTCCGGAAAGAGTAGGGAAAGAGCTATCAGGAACAATGCCCGGATAAAGGATCAGGCTGAGACAGCAAGCACTGCATCAGCCTGAATTGACAATTGTAATGAGGATTTAGAAGTTTGCGCCCATTGCCCGGTCAACCAGGAAAGCTGCCCAGGGATTGGCAGTGGCGGTTACCTGGCGCACATCTTTGATATTGAATACAAACTCATACTGCGCAGTCAGACCATCCACAGTAAAGGGGATCATGATCTTATACTCCTTGCCTTTATAGCGAAGAGCTTCACTAAAATCGATGGGGAAAAGTGGGCGCTTTACCAAAAGCCCGGTAAGCGGGGATTGGTAGATATGGGTTGCGGAACTGAGCTTTTCGGTAAGGTTGCTTCTGCGTGGGACAACTGATGGAACTTGATCCTTATCCCGATCGGCAAATCTGGTAGTGGAAATCAGCAGAGTATGACCTATGTTATCCACATCCATATAGCGGACATTGTTCCAATCAATCATAACCGGCTGTTCGCTTTTGTTATACAGCACCAGATCCCATCCGGCTTCGGTTGCGCTCCAGATACTGCGAAACAGATCATCCTCATAGGTATAGCGCACCACATCAGCAGCGGTTGTATCTGCCACTGGGGCGCGATAACGTTGATTGATATCACTGGCTTTACGAACCATCGCAAGCTCGATATCATATTTGACGATCAGCTTTTCACCGCCAACGCTTGAAGTAGCGGCACAGCCATAGATCCCCAAAAGGATTATGACAATTGCGATTAAGGCAAGACTTCTTTTCATCTTTGCTCCTCACATTTCTTTTGTTTATATAGATAGCTTACGTAAAAATCCTTACAAAGCAAGCATAACCGCCGGATCTAGAACATTGCCTGTATCAATTCCGCTTCAGAAACCTCACCCAGGAAGGTTTGATAATCCATTTTGGCCAGGATCTCCTCTACACACTGGACATCGTGGGCAACCCCACTGAAAGCGCGCTCCAACTCATTGATATCCCTTCCAGAGAAGAAATCACCAAAGATTCTCAGGCTGGTGATGATGCCATTGGAAACATCCAGATAGACTTCAATGGTGCCACTTTTGGTTCGGATCGCATTGGCAAGATTATACTGCGGGCTTTTACCAAAGTTCCAGTCCCAGCAGTCATATTTAGTATCCACCAGATTCTGCACTGCGGCTTTATCCTCAGAGGAAAGAAAGTAATCCCGGCTTTGCGGATACATGCTGTGAACTTTGCTTCGCACCAGGGAAATGAAGTCCTCCAGCGCCATGGGTTGCTGCAGAAAATCCTCAACATTGGTAACTCTTGCCCGCACCGACTTCACCGCCTTATCGGCAAACTTCAGGGGATTGACCTTCAGAGCCTGAGCAAGTGATTCCACGTGAGAAGAAAACAGGATTGTGCCATGTTGCAGAGTTTTGCCTCCCTTCACCAACTTGGCATTGCCGGAAAACTTCAGTCCATTGATGGTAAGATCATTGCGTCCTTCAAGTTTCGCAGGCACACCCAGATCATTCAATACCCTTAATACCGGAGCAGTATATTTGGCAAACCCGCCGGCTTCATCTTCATCATTCATGATAAAGCTGAAGTTCAGATTTCCCAGATCATGAAACACAGTACCGCCACCCGTAAGCCTTCTCACCACTGGAATCTTATGCTCCTGCACCCAGTGATAGTTGATCTCCGCAATGGTGTTTTGGAAGCGTCCCACAATAATGCAAGGCTCGTTGATATACAGGAGGAAGCAATCATCGTTGAAATTCTTGAGAATATATTCTTCCAGAGCGATATTGAAAGGTGCATAATGAGAAGGGCTGAAGATATTTAGCATCCCCTACCCCTTTTCAATCTGCTCGAGTTCCTGGCGCACAAAATCAACCAATTCCCGGATATGCTTTGCACTGAAGTCAAACTCAATCCCGGCAGCACGGTAGAGCTCATCCACGGGTTTACTGTATCCCAAGGACAGGAAATCTTGATATTGCTGCAGGGTTTTGGCTTTGTTCTGGCGATAGTTCATATAGATGCTCAGAGCTCCCAATTGCGCCATGCCATATTCAATGTAGTAGAAGGGCACTTCATAGATGTGAAGTTGCATCTTCCAGGCGTGTTTACGTAGCTCTTCCAGGCCATGAAAATCCACACCTTCCAGATATGGCTTGGAGATCTCCATATAGGCCTGATCCCGCTCTTGGGCATTTTGCTGGGGATGCAGATAGACCCAGTGTTGCAGGGCATCAACGGTCATACACCAGGGTAAAAAACTGAGAGTTCCTTCCAGTTGCTCGCGTTTGGCTTTCTTGAGATCCTCGGCCTTGGGATAGTAGATGTCCCAATGATCCATGGTCAGAAGTTCCATGGTCATGGATGCCAATTCCGCCACTTCAGAGGGGGTGGAAAGGTAGGGATAATATTGGATATCTTTGGTGGCTTCACTGTGCATGGCGTGGCCGGATTCATGCAGCAGAGTAACCACATCCCGGTGCAATTGCACATGATTCATAAAGATAAAGCTGCTGGCCAAAGCGTTGATGCCGGTGTTATAACCTCCCGGGGCTTTGCCTTTACGGTTTTCCAGATCCAGCATACCGGAGTTATTCATCATGGCCAATTGTTTGGCATAGGGAGGATGCACCTTATCCAGCACATCGATGGCTTTGTGGATAAACTCCTCTGTGCTGGCAAAGGGTTTCAAATTGCGACCATCAAGATCAACCTGAGTATCCCAGGGCCTCAGGCTGGATAGTTTCAGGCTTTGCCGCCGTTTCTCGTTGAGTTCCGTCACAAAGGGCATAACCTCTGCTTGAACTGCTTCATGGAAGGTGTAGAGATCCTGGGGACTATAGGAAAAACGTCCCATCTCCTGGTGCTTGAAATCACGGTAGTTGTCATAACCGGCATTGAGCGCTATCTTGTGCCGCAAAGCCAGCAAATCATCATAGAGCTGATCCAGTTCCCCAGCATTATCGATAAAGAGCTGAAAGCGTGCCCGCCAGGCAGCTTCACGCTTTGAGCGATCGGCATCCTTCAAAAACACAGCCAGTTGAGCAGGAGTGCGTTCCTGGCCTTCAAACATCACGCTCATCTTGCTTACGATAGCGCCATAGCGGCAGGCTAATTCACTCTCTTCGATCATCAGGGGAATGTTTTCTTCCCGGAAGAGTTCGATTTGGTTCCGGAAAATCCGGATCAGGTGTCCAAACTCTGCCACATCCAATTCCTGGCAGTGGGGATTTTCACATACTTTACGGCGAAACTCGGCCTGCAGATCCTCATTGTCCGCATGCACTTTGGCATAATAATCGTTATATGCTGTTTCCAGAGCCGGATCATCGGCATGCTGAGTCATGCGCACATAGCGCCAGGAGAGTTCGTCAGCAATGGCCTTATTGATGTCTGACCAGGCGATGAGGGCATCTTTCAGTTCTTCTGCAGAATTGATCTGGGTCTGATTCAGGCTTTTGAAGAAATCCTTGACTGCCTCTGCAGACTGGATATCGAGATTTCCGGGAAGATGCTTAAAGGGGATAGTCTGCAACTTCTGATTGCTGTAATACATTCTTACCTTCTTTTAAATGGGCGTAGTTTAATGACCTTCAGAACAAGGATGCTGATGATACCAAATGCTGCCAGGATCTCCTTGACGGATACCACCGGGTGAAACCTCACCTGATCGTTCCTGATTGTATAGATTCCCACTGGTTCAGTTTTGATGCTTCCACCTCCACCGCCGCCGACGTTATTCTGGGGATTATCCTGCTCTATGTCGTCTTCCGGAACCTCCGGTTTCTTCCTGGATTTGACGGGATTTGATCCCCCACCAGCGCCAAAGGCAAAACTCACGCGAGCTACTGGAATGATTGAAGTGTCGCCAATCGTAGATGGACTGCCGAAGGCAAACTCTACTCCCGCTCCATTATGCAGTGCTTGCTTGATATGCGAAAAGATGCTTTTGATATCCATAATCTTCTCCTTTCATGCCTGGTATTCTATAGCCTGCCCATTGGTTAAAGTCACTATAATCCAGATCATATATGTGTCAAGCAAAACGGCTTGCCATACCAGTTGCAAAGATTCTGGTCTATCTGGCGTTTAAAGCACTTACTTTATAGAACTTTCGGGCTGCAGTAGCAGGGAGTCTGAGATTATTTTCCACAACCTGCTGCTCACTCCAGATGGCAGCTTCCGGTCAGCGGAACGGCCATCAGGTTTCCCACGATGCCCACTAAAGATAAAATCCAAATTACTACAATCCAACTACGAACCTTGTTTTTCATTAACATTCTCCACTTCCATAAAGTCAAGTATCTCTGTTCTTACACACACAGATTTGCAAGAATCCAATCTGAAAACCAGCGATTCACGTCAAGTGATATCTGCCATGTCAAAGCCGTAGTGGTGTGGAAGGGCAAACCCAAGAGGAAGGGGGCTTTGATGAAGAAGAATTGATCTGATGCTTATCAAAACTTAACAATTGGCAGTTATAATAGGGCAGAAATACAAAAAACAATGGAGAAATCGATGAAAAAACACTATGCCTTAATCTGCTTAATCCTGCTGCTGGCTGTTTTAGCCAATGCTCAAAGCACAAAACTGAGTGGCGAATTCTGGTCTCGCTGGACCATGGAGCAATCCCGCAATGCCGCAACTGGTGACGATGAGATCCTCAAAAACTATCTTGCCCTGGAACGGGGTTACCTAGGCCTGGAAACCGTTCTAAGCGATGATGTGAAAGCCCGCTTCACCATTGATCTGTTCTCCAGCGATGCTGTGGCTGATGGGGCTGGGATCAAATTGAAGTATGCCTATGTTGATTTTGCCAATCTGCTGCCGGTGGCGGATATGAATTTCACTGCCGGTTTGCAAAAAGTATATTTTGGAAGCATTTATGACTGGGATTATAGTCTGATCGGCAAAGCCCCTGCCGATGAATATAAATTGGCAAACTCGGCTGATTATGGTCTTAGCATCAATGGCTATCTGCCCTCAGGATTGGGCAGCTATGCCCTGGGTATTTACAATGGCGAAGGCTACAAGAAGTTTGGCAGTGCCCTGAAGGACAACACCAATTTTGCTTATTCGGGGAATCTGCGGCTCACTCCTCTGCCGGGGCTTAGCCTTGGTGCTAGCCTGCTGATGAACAGTGTTGAACGTGAACACCTGCTTAGCGATGACAGCATAAACTCCAAGTATCAGGAACAGATGCTTGCCGATGCTATGATCAAAGCAGTGTTTGGTCCAGTGGATGTAATGGTAGAGTATCTATACAAAGATATCAAACACTCCCAGACTCTGGAGGCTGAAGATTATAGCGCCAGCGGAATCATGATCTTTCCCACGTTGAACTTATCCAGGTTTATAGGCTATGATGTGCAAGTGCTGGGGCGATATGATATCTGGGACGAAAGCGAGCGCAGCGATAGCTCCAAATACAAGCTACAAGCCATCACCGGCGGTATTAACTATAACTTCATGCATGATGAACAGGGCACGTCTAAGATGAACCTGCAATTGAACCTGACCAATAAAAGCTACAACGAAGATGATTCTGCCACCCCCTATGCCGATGGCGCTAAAGATCAGCTTCAGATCATGGCGCAGCTTAAATGGCGCTTTTCCAATACCATAAACTAAAGATAAAGGACACTAAGATGAGAAAATATTTGATCATTCTACTCACACTCAGTATGATGCTGCCGTTGGTAGCTCAAACAATCACCTGTAGTGGTTCCACCACTGTTTTACCAATAGCTCAAGCTACTGCCGAAGCCTTTATGGATAAATACCCTCAGATCAATATATCAGTCCGCGGTGGAGGCAGCGGAGTAGGAATAGCGGCCTTACAAAATGGCACTGTGGATATCGCTAATTCATCCCGTAAGATCAAATCCAAGGAAATCAGCGCCGCACGTGCCAGGGGCATCGATCCTCGTGGCTATGCGGTTGCCAATGATGGGATTGTCATGATCGTTCACGCATCGAACAAGTTAAAAGAACTCAGCAGCCAGCAGATCCGCGATATATACACTGGCAAGATCAAGAACTGGAGCCAATTGGGAGGAGAAAATCTGCCCATCGTGATCATTTCTCGGGATGTAGCATCGGGGACTTTTGAGGTATTCAATGAAAAGGCTTTGAAGAATGCCAAGGTGGATGCCTCAGCTCAGATGCTGGCTTCGAACAATGCTGTAGTAAGCACAGTTACCAATACTCCCGGTGCAATTGGCTATGCCGGCCTGGGCTATGTGAACAACGACGTCAAGGTGCTGGTGGTGGATGGGGTTATGCCCAGCGTCACGACTGTGCAGGAAGGCAGCTATCCGTTTTCCCGTAAGCTCTATATGTACACGAATGGTAAAGCCAATGGCAACATTGCGGGATACATTGGCTTCATCCAGGGTCCGCAGGGACAAAAAATCGTAGAAGACAATGGCTTCATCCGTCTGGATTGAGCGAGCTAACAGACAAGTGTAACCGATTCATCGAACATTAGGACTGTGAATATCCCCTCCCCCGGATGTTCACAGTCTTTGTTAAGAAATCTTGTTTGGACACCAGGCCAGCGTTCATTTTTGGTGGCTTGAGTAACAAACAACAAGCAAGGAACAACATGAAGAAGCTTTACGATAGCCTGTTTTATCTGATAACTCTGATCTGTGCTGTGGGCACGATGATCATGTTGGCTGGAATCATCATCAGTATCTTCAATGAAGGCTTACCTTTGTTTAGGCATGTAAAGATCTGGGATTTCCTGTTTGGCACATTCTGGTATCCCACCCATGCTGAAGCGGAGTTTGGTATTTCCACCTTGATTGTGGGTTCACTTGTGGTTACTCTGGGAGCCTTAGTGATCGCCATACCTTTGGGTTTGGGTTCTGCCATCTTCATTTCCGAAATTGCACCAGCCTGGCTAAGGGAAATCTGCAAACCTCTGATTGAGCTACTGGCAGGAATCCCTTCGGTGGTCTATGGCTTGTTTGGGATGGCTTTGCTGGCTCCAATGATCCGGCAGCTTTTTCATCTGGATAGTGGATTAAACGCTTTTACGGCAGCGATAATCTTGGGTTTGATGGTGCTGCCAATTATCAGCAGTATGTGTGAAGATGCCCTCCAATCCGTACCCAAAGCCTTGCGGGAAGCATCTCTAGCCTTGGGTGCAACCCGTTGGGAAACCATCACCAGAGTATTGATCCCTGCATCGCGTACTGGAGTTATTGGGGGCGTATTGATGGGTTTTGGCAGGGCAATTGGAGAAACTATGGTGGTTCTGATGGTAGCAGGGGGTTCAGCGCAAATGCCTAAAAGCATCTTCCAGTCTGTGCGTCCCATGACGGCGGCAATCTCTGCCGAGATGGGTGAGACGGTGTTTCGAGATATCCACTATCAATCCTTGTTCGCCATAGCCATCGTGCTCTTCATCATCACTTTCGGCTTCAGTCTGCTCTCAGAAACAATGGGGAGGAAGAGATGAGGCGGAAACTTAATGCCAAATTGGGCATTCTGAGTCTGTATGTGGCAATTGCCATCAGCATCGGATTCTTGCTGATCTTCATCTTTAGTATTTTTTACAAGGGCAGTTCGGTGCTAAGCTGGAGTTTCCTGTTCAGCGCTCCCCGGGCTGCGATGACGGAAGGCGGCATCTGGCCAGCTTTGGTGGGAACCTTCTGGCTAAGTTTTTTGGCAGTGCTGATCTCGGTACCAGTGGGTATCCTGAGCGCAGTGTATCTAAATTGTTATGCCCAAAAAGGGAATTGGGTAAGCCTGGTAAAGATCTGTGTGAATACCCTTGCCGGCATTCCCAGCATCATCTTTGGCTTATTTGGTATGGCTTTGTTTGTGAACCTGATGGGCTTTCAGGTGTCTCTGCTCAGCGGAGCCCTGACGCTGGCGGTGGTTTCGCTACCGATTGTGATCAATGCCTCTTATGAAGCTATCTCGAGTGTCAGTGGCGACTTCATGGAAGCCTCCTATGCTCTGGGTGCTTCCAAACGGCAAAGCATATTGCGGATTATGATTCCCACAGCTATGCCAAACATCCTTACTTCGGTGATTCTGGTAACCGGAAGAGTGGCAGGAGAGACAGCCCCCATCATGTTTACGGCAGCTACTTTCTTTAACCGTCAGCTACCCAGGAGTGTGTTTGATGAAGTAATGGCTTTACCCTATCATATTTTTGCTCTGATGACCGAGGGTACGCATGCCGATCAACAGGTGCCCATCGCCTATGGATCCGCCCTGGTGCTCTTGCTGCTGGTGCTTTTGATCAGCGGATCTGCCCTCATCTTAAGATATCAACTAAGGAAGAAAAGACAATGGTGAAGATTAAGACTAGCAATTTGAACCTGCATTTTGGGCAAAATCATGTGCTTAAAAACGTAAATCTAGAGATAGAGGAAAAAAAGATTACTGCCATCATCGGTCCCTCCGGATGCGGAAAATCCACTTTGTTGCGCACCTTTAACCGCATGAACGATTTTAAGGATGATATGAAGATATCGGGATCAATCATGGTGGGAGATCAGGATATCTATCTGGACAAAATCGATCTCTCACACCTGCGTGCCAAGGTTGGCATGGTGTTTCAGAAACCCAATCCCTTCCCTAAATCGATCTATAAGAATGTGTCTTATGGGCTGGATATTCAGGGGAAATTCAGCAAAAGTGAAATCCAGGCCAAGGTGGAAGAAAGCCTGTGCGCTGCCTGGCTTTGGGAAGAAGTAAAGGATCGCCTGCATAGCCCGGCTATGTCACTTTCAGGTGGACAGCAGCAGCGTTTATGCATTGCCCGCGCTTTGGCAAACAGCCCAGAAGTATTGCTGCTGGACGAGCCCACTTCTGCCCTGGATCCCCAATCCACAGCCAGGATCGAAGAACTCTGTGTGGCACTCAAGCAACGCGTGAGCATACTGATTGTAACTCACAATATTGCCCAGGCCGGCAGAATCTCGGATTATACGGCATTCATGTATCTTGGAGAAGTGGTGGAATATGCGGATACATCCCAAATGTTTACAGTTCCAAAAGATAAGCGAACCGAAGCATATCTCAACGGGGTGTTCGGATAATTTGGGTTGATTATGCATCCCACAGGTTTATACTTTATAGAGCAATATGGAGATGTAATGCAAGTTAACAAGCTACAGACTTTGAAGGACAAGTTGATGGAATCTGCTGGTTTAGTTCAGCAGATGCTAAAGCTGGCGATAATCGCAGAGACTCCCCGAGATAACTTTGAACAAGTGCGCGTGATGGAAGACCAGGTAAACTCGCTGGAGAACGAGATTGATGCAATGGCGATCAATCTGATTGCCCTGTATCAACCGGAGGCGGGAAGCCTGCGGCGCATTGTGATGATGTATCGCATCAATGTGGATCTGGAGCGCTTGGGAGATCAGGCTTTCAACATCGCTGAAAGTGCGCAGAAAGTACCCGGATATCAGATCACCGAGCCGCAGATATTCAGAATGCAGGAAGCTACCACGCAGATGCTGGATGATGCAATCAATGCCTTTTTGAACGAGGATGTATCCGCAGCAGAAGGTGTGTGTGCCAACGACCACATTGTCGATGATCTGAACCGTGAAATCTACCATTTGGTAATTGCTCATATTCAAGAGGATCCCCAAAATACTTCCCGCTATCTGCATCTGCTAAGAATTGCCAAAAACCTGGAGCGCTGTGCGGATTTGGCTACTAATATTGCCGAAAACACGGTCTATCTGGTGCGGGGAAGAATAATCCGCCACCAACCGGAGTGAACCGATGAAGGACGTGATATATATTCTGGATGATGAGCCGGATATCCTCGATCTGGTGGGTCTGAGCCTTAGTAAAGCTGGATTTTCAACTGCATGTTTTGAGCGCTGGGAAAGCCTGAAAGCTGCCTTGAATGAAGCCCTGCCAAGTCTTTTAGTGCTGGATCTGATGCTTCCCGATGCCGATGGGATGCAGATCTGCCGGGATTTGCGCTCAGAACCCAGATTTCAGAGTATCCCGATTGTGATGCTTACTGCCCGGGTGGGTATCGAAGATCGTATTTCCGGTTTGGAAGACGGTGCTGATGATTATCTAACCAAACCTTTTGACGCTCAGGAATTAGTTGCCAGGGTCCGTGCGGTGCTGAGGCGGTTGAGCTGGCAGAAAGAAGCCAGAGTGTATGAGATCGCTCCAGGTTTGTTGCTGGATTTGAACCGTTTTGAAGCCAGTTTGAATGGAAAACGCATTGATCTCACGCTCACCGAGTTCAAGCTTTTGCAATTGCTTACCAAACGCCCCGGCTGGGTATATACCAGGGCACAGATGCTGGACTATCTTTGGGGGAACGACAAAGTGGTGATCGATCGCACCATCGATGTGCATATCAAGAACCTGCGCGATAAAATCAGGCCTTATGATGTTCTGATTAAACCGGTTCGGGGTATTGGTTACAAATACTCTTCCGAGGATTAGCTTGAAGCAAAAAAGCATTCTTCCCCTGTTGGGTTTAATGTTCAGCGCAGTGGCATTGATCGCCTTTGTGATTGCCCGGATGAATCTGGCTCTGTATCTGAGCCTGCTGATAATCTTTGTGATGGGCTTGATTTTTGCCTGGCTGCTGCTGAACTACATACGAAGGCCTATCCATAACCTGATGCATGTGGCGGATCAGATAGCTTCCAAAGATCTAAGTGCACGGATGCCGGTGAATCAAGGTTGGGAAATTGCGCGTCTGGCTGAGTTTTCGAATTATATGTTGGATCGCATGGCTGCCAGTATTGAACGCTTCAAGGAAAGCCGGGATGGCCTCAAACTAATTCTAAGCTCCATTGAGGATGCACTTTGGGTGCAGGATCTCAGTGGTCGCATAGAGCTTTTCAACCCTGTCTTTGCACATCTTTTTCCCCTTGCAGATGCGCAGCAGCCTTATTGCTGGGAAGTAATTCAGGATTCCGACCTCCTGAGCCGGATCAAGGAAATCAGCGATCAGGAAAAGGCTCGCCTTAGCGAAATCACGATCAATGAGCACAACTATTTGCTTTCGGCTTCGCTGAACCGGGAAGCTGAAAAGATCATCTTTATCCTCCAAAATATTGATTCAATCAAAGCCGCCGAGAAGATGAAAAGGGATTTTGCCCTCAATGTAGCACATGAACTGCGTACTCCCCTCACCGCCATCAAGGGATTCGTGGATGTGGTACGGGAGGATCTGCCAAATAATCGCTATCTGGATATAATTCACAAACACACACAGCGCATGATTGCCCTGGTTGCTGATCTGGAAGAACTGGCGCGTCTGGAACGGGTTCCCCAGCTTGACATTCAGGATATCTGCCTCAAAACCTTTTTTGCCAATATCCTAAGCATCTATGAAACCACTCTTAAAGAAAAAGGCCTGGATCTGAAACTACGCCTTGATCCTCCTGATCTTCGCGCTCTGTTTGATCCCTACCGTATGGAACAGGTGATCGTGAACCTGATCGATAATGCTATTCGTTATACTATGAGTGGTGGCATCGAGATCTCTGCATACCATGAAAACACTAATCTGGTGCTGAGTGTGGCAGATAGTGGCAAAGGGATTCCCCAAGCGCTTATCCCGCGTGTATTTGAACGCTTTTTCACGGTTGATCAATCCCGATCCCGCCAAACCGGAGGTACCGGGCTGGGGCTGGCAATCGTAAAGCATATCGTGGTCTCTCATGGCGGGAGCATTAAGCTGGAAAGTGAACTGGGAATAGGCAGTAAGTTTTGGATCTATCTACCTCAAACTCGATGAATAGCGAAGCTTTGCTGGAGCAAAACCTGCCTCTGGTAAAAAGCATTGCCATTAAGTATAGCACTAGCGAGACTATCTTCGATGATTTGGTACAGGAAGGTCTGATCGGAGTCCTGGAAGCTTCCCGTAATTTTGATCCTATGCGCAATGTGAAGTTCAGCACTTATGCTTATTATCACATCAAAAAGCGCATCAGCTCCGCTTTTACCAAACATCATGAGTTGATCAGCCTGCCCAATGTAGAGTCACTGCCAGACCCTCAGCCTCAAAGCAGAATCGATCAAGATTCCCAAGGTGAGCAGAGCTTAGCTCTTCCCCCCTGTATCCCCCCCCTGGAGGAGCGCATCCTGAGGCTGAACTTCGAGCAAAAGCAGAGCTTGAAAGATATAGCTATCGAACTTGGGTTCCGGGTGGAAAAAGTTCGCTATCTAAAAGCAAAAGCACTGCGCAGATTGAGGATCGAACTTCAACCAGATCAGCAAGCAGGCAGGTAGTGCAAGCTCTGATTATCCTGATAGCTTGGCGTTAATTCTTTCTTGATTTCCAGATGATTTGGCTTAACTTATCATATTAGCCCTTAAGGAGGTAAACATGAAAAAAGCCATGGCTGAGCTTCTGGATTCCACCCGGCTTGAAAAAAGCAGTCCAGAGATCGTTAACCGCTTCATTTACCATCTTAAATATGACCAGGGCAAGGATCGCTTTACCGCCACCCCCCTGGATTGCTACATCAGTTTCTCCTCTGCTATCAAGGACATCCTGCTGGATAACTGGCTGCAAACTCAACCAGCCGAATATGCCCTCAACCGCAAGCGGGTCTACTATCTTTCCTTGGAATACCTGATCGGGCGCAGTCTGGGGAATGCTATTCTCAATCTGGATTTACAGGGTAAAGCCAGCAAGGCGATTCGGGATTTGGGCTATGACCTGAGTATGCTGGAAGAATTGGAATGGGATGCCGGCTTGGGCAATGGAGGTTTGGGTAGACTGGCAGCCTGTTTCCTGGATTCAATGTCCTCCCTTCAGATTCCGGTATATGGCTATGGCATTCGCTATGAATATGGCATATTCTTTCAACATATCAAGGATCATCAGCAGATTGAAACGCCAGATAACTGGCTGCGCTATGGTTCGGTGTGGGAAGTGGCACATCCCACCCGGCTCTATCCGGTGCATTTCGGCGGCCATGTAAGTCAGGGGGGAAGCGGCAACCAGCGCAAATGGATCCCCGAAGAATCCGTTATGGCTATGGCTTATGACTATCTGGTTCCGGGCTATAAGAACGACTATGTGAATACCCTGAGGCTGTTTAGTGCCAAATCGACACGTGATTTTAACCTGAACTATTTCAATGAAGGCGAATACATCCAGGCGGTTAGTGACAAGAACAATTCCGAGATGATCTCCAAGGTGCTGTACCCAAACGACAACAATATGCACGGTAAAGAACTACGCTTAAAACAAGAGTACTTCTTTGTGTGTGCTACGATCAGCGATATCATCCGCCGCTTCCTCAAGAAACACGATGGTTTTGATCTGCTTCCCCAAAAGGCTGCCATCCAGATGAATGATACTCATCCCGCTATTGCCGTTGCCGAACTGATGCGGGTGATGGTTGATATGTATCAGATCCCCTGGGATAAAGCCTGGGATATCACCAGGAAGACCTGTAACTATACAAATCATACGATTTTGCCGGAAGCACTGGAGCAATGGCCTACCCAGATTATGCAAAGGATTCTACCCCGACACCTGGAAATCATCTATGAAATCAACCATCGCTTCCTAAGCGCTCTGAAGCTAGAGTCTGATAGTTTGCGGCGGCTCTCCATTATCCAGGAAGAACCTGTAAAAGCCGTTAGAATGGCGAACCTGGCGATCATAGGATCGCAAAGAGTAAACGGAGTGTCTCAACTGCACACCCAGATCTTGCAGGAAAAAGTGTTCCGGGACTTCTACGAACTGGAGCCGGAGAAGTTTATTGCCATTACCAATGGAGTTACTCCCCGGCGCTGGTTGATGCTGTGCAATCCCCGCTTGAGTGCTCTTCTGGATAAATCAATTGGCAAAGCCTGGCGCAAAGACTTATTGAAGCTTGCCAAACTAAAGCAAATCCAGCGTGATAGAGGTTTCCTGGAAGATCTGGCAGAAGTGAAAGCTGCCAATAAACGAGATTTTGCTTCCTACTGCTCAAAGACTTTAGATCTTCAGCTCAATCCCGATTCCATCTTCGATTTCCAAGCCAAGCGCATGCATGAATACAAGCGCCAGTTCCTTAATGCCCTGCACATCATTCATCTGATTCATGACATCCAGGACGGGATCGAGGTCTATCCGCATAGCTTCTTCTTTGCCGGTAAAGCAGCGCCTGGCTACCAGGTGGCCAAGCAGATTATCAGTTTCATCAGTGCTCTTAGTGATTACATCCGTAAAGATGCCAAACTATCCAAGATCTTGCAGGTAGTGTTTTTACCAAATTACCGCGTCAGCCTGGCGCAGCAGATTATGCCTGCAGCAGAGGTTTCTCAGCAGATATCTCTGGCAGGAACCGAAGCAAGTGGTACCGGAAACATGAAGTTCAGCCTGAATGGAGCGCTGACGGTGGGCACTCTGGATGGCGCAAATATCGAAATCCGCGAGGCAGTGGGAGCAGAAAACTTCTTCCTCTTTGGTTTAAAAGCTCAGCAGGTGGAAATCCTCAAGCAACGCGGCTATAATCCCTATTATTACTATGAGAATGATCAGCGCATTCGCCGTATCATGGACTTCGTGATTAGTGATAATATCAACAGCTCGGAACCTGGTAAGTATAAAGCCTTAGCGGATCTGCTTTTGCAAAATGGAGATCAATATTGCCTGCTGGCGGATCTGGAAGATTACATCCGGGTGATGCGGGACATTGAGCGCTGCTATCAGGATCCGTTATTGTGGAATCAGATGAGTGCCGCCAACATCGCCGGGATGGGACCTTTTTCCTCTGATGAAACAATCCGTAATTACGCTAGCAAGATCTGGGGCTTGTAGGGATTAGCTATTGCGTTGTAAAGATTGTGCCGCCGCTCGCCCCAGTGGTTTTCAGTGGAAGGTGAAAGTGAACGCTCTTTCTTGTTTTGTGCCTAAGGTACTGGCTTGGATATAAGTATCAATGTGTTTGATCAAATCCTGCGCAAGTTCGGCTAGCGCGATGCCATAATTCCGATTTCGGAAGGCAAGCGCATCAGATATTCTGGCTTTTGGCATTACTCTTGCATATTGAAATATTGATGGATTATCTTGTAACTCGGCAATTCTCTCGAGTAGCCGCATAACACGTTTTTATCGTTGTAATGAAGAAGCTCAAACTGAGCTCCTTGGTTAGCGAGATTAATGAACAATATATTAACAAGGAGATACGTATGAAACGGCAGAAAATGTTTTTCATACTCCTGATCATTGGATTGGGAATGTGCAGTGGTCTCTTTGCCCAGGCACGGCCCGGGGCAAGCGGAGCCACAAGAAACACCATCTTATTCGAGGATTTTGGTACTGTATCATCGGATTGGCCTGTTACAGGCTGGACACAGAAAAGTGGCTTGTATCCAACTCCGACCGGAACCACCACTCAGTGGGTCAGAGACGAATGGCTTAATGGCCCCACAGGCAACAACTCTGCTAAGATGAATATCTATGGCACTATGCGTTATGGTTGGCTGATCACACCCGTAGTCAACATCCCTGCTGATGGCTATGAAATTAGGTTTGATCTGGGTCTCACAGACTGGAATAGTACAGAACCAATCGAGGACTCCACCGCTCAGCAGGACGACAGATTCATGGTGATCATGAGCGATTCTCCTGAAATGACTAACCCCGTGATCCTGCGTGAATA
>JALNYD010000278.1 GCA_023230025.1 Candidatus Cloacimonadota bacterium
CACAGGGAATTATGCCAGTCTCTTACATGAGATACCTGTTTTCTGGAGAGCCGTATGCGGGAGAACCGCACGTACGGTTCGGAGGGAGGGGAGCCCGGTAACGGATCGCTCCCCTACCCCTATCGATATTGATCGGAGCTGCGGAAAGCTCCACTACGATAGCCCATTGCTTGTGGTCACGATGTGGTCACTTTGCGGTTACTTTTGTGACCACAAGGTAACGGCATCGTGAGGACAACCAATGGGGAAGTCGTATCGTAGCTTTCCGAAGCTACGTGTCATGTATTTGAAAGCCGGCATGGATTCGATTGACGAACTTTACGTGAAAGCCCATAGGATTCGACACGTCTCGTGTCGAAAGCGACCGCAGGTCGCTCAAAAGTAAGCAGCTGTGCTGCTTCTGCATACGAGACGTATGCAATCCTGAGCCCGGCTTTCATTGTCGCTAGCGAAAGCGGGTTTGTTACTCCATTGCTGGATTGGTGTAACAAAAAGGGCTGCCGGAGCAGCCCAATGTTTAATGTTAACTCGTAACTCGTAACTTGTAACTCGTAACTCGTAACTTGTAACTCGTAACTTGTAACTCGTAACTCGTAACTTGTAACTCGTAACTCGTAACTTGTAACTCGTAACTCGTAACGCGTAATGCTTAACTCGTAACTACTTCATCATCAGGATTTTTTTGTTCAAGCTACCGGCTGGACTTTGGATTCTGCAGAAGTAGAAGCCGGAAGCGCAGAGGCTGCCATTATTATCTTTACCGTCCCAAACCACGCTATGCAGTCCGGAATCCTGATCCGCAGATAGCAGATTGCGTACCTTCTGTCCCTTGATATTGTAGAGGCTTATCTCTACCCGGCCTGCTTTGGGCAGGTTGTAGGCAAAGGTGGTGCTAGGATTGAAGGGATTGGGGTAGTTACTTAGCTCAAGCGTGGTTTCCTGGCTTTCGCTGTGCAAGGTATCCAGTCTGGCTTCCAGAAGCAGGGGATACTGGCTGCTGTCAGATAGCTCTGAATATTGATCAATTGCCAGGTTCAGCAACATACTGCCGCTTTCCAGATCATAGCTCTGACCGGTGTTGGGATCAATGATCAGATAAGCATAATTTGGCATAATCTTTTGACCGGGGATCAGAGCGAGTTCAACGCTGCCATTGAACTGACCGTCAACCAAGAGGTTATCGAGATTCAGCAGCAACGGCCATTGCCAGACTGAGCCCTGAGCGGATTTGATATCCCGGATATAGTTGCCGTTCAGGTTATCCCATTCTGTGTTTTGGATATACATCGAGAGAGGAGCAGGATAAGGATTGAAGGGAAGCTCGGGCACATCCATGGGATCATAGGTATCCAGGGCAGATTTGGCTATCCCAAAAGTGACAATTGCTTCATGCCTGGCAGAAGTGGCCTTCAGGGAAAGCTCCCATCGCAGATGGGAAGTGCCAGCATTACTGATTTGGGGGCTGTGAGTTTCCTGGATGCGGGTTGGGGCCTGGCTGGGATATTGGATATGCATGCTGCAATTGGCTTCGTTTGCCTTGACAATGAAACCACTCCAGGCAGGGATTTCAAAGTCTGGATCGGTGATTTCTACGGGGGGTAGGGATGAGCCATTGGGAATGAAGATCGAGCTATTGAAGCTGCCTTGAAATTCCATGTCCTCAGCGGTCAGGGGACGATCATAGGGATTGGCAAGCATAAAGAATCCCTGAGCTGCTGAGGGCTGTCCGGGGAGATCCAGTATGTAATCGCCATCATCCATAATACCTTCAACTGAGACTGTGGCAGTGTCCGGATTGGGATTGCGAACCCAATAACCTACTGCGGGATGCAGGGAACCGGGAACAATATATGCGCCAGAGCTTTCAAAGACCAGATGTCCCAAAACATCAGGGATATTAAAGTCGTTGAGTTGCAGAATGGAAGTGTAGTATGGAGATACGTAGAAGGGAGCCAGAGCTTCACCGAAGACAGAGGAGGGAGTGTTTTCATTGTCCCGCAGTACCATCGGCACACCACAGAGGTTCCATCCCTGGGCAAAGCTATACTCCAATTCTGACGCATTGGCATCAAAATCAAAGGGAAGGGCACCAATTCCGGTATCCCGAAGGGGTGAACGGAGTTTCAAATAGAAGTTCCCTTCGCCTGGATTTACAAACAGCGGATCCACATTGGAGTTTCCCTCTCCATCATATACTCCGCCAATCCACGATACATTACTTTGCTCTACCGCTACCTGCCCACCATCCAGATAGATGGGAGAAGTCAATTGAATATCATCATTAGCTGGCCAGATAATCCCCTGACTAAATGCTGCATTGGCATTATTCATGATATGCAGACCATGCTCAATTCCCCAGATCGTGGCTCTTTGAATATTAGCGGAACCATTGTCAATGCTGATGGCAGATCCCGAAACATCGCCTGGGTTATCCGGATCAAGCTCCGGATAGATCACCAACAGGCTGCATTGTACGGCGGGAAGATTCCTCAACACAATGCCCTGATAATCATCCCGGCTGGTGCTGCTACTATTGCGAATCCTGATATTGGATAGGAGCGGAGTGTGGGCATAAATGGTTTCAGGATCAGCTTCATACAAGATTCCGGTGTTACAGTTTTGAATATCTGTATCCTTAAGTGACGCTATCACACTGCCCTGAATCTTGATGCCCCTGGCTGGAGCACGGCTGGTGCTGCTGCTATTGCGGATGCGGATGTTCGAAAGCAGGGGAGAGGATGCAGCACGGTTGTTTTGGCCAATGATCTCGACGCCAGTGGTGTAATCCATGATATCAAGTGAATCAATCTGGGCATTATTGGCGCCAACCAGCTGCAAACCAGTGCTTTCGGTACGGCTGGTGCTGCTGCTGTTGCGAATGCGGATATTGCTCAGAAGTGGGGTAGAGGAACTGCTTAGCTCGGAATTGTCGATTATCAGACCTTCATCGAAGCCAATGATGCTGTCATATATGGCTTGAACGCGAAGGAGATTCTTCAGCTTGATACCCTTGCCTGAGCTGCGGCTGGTGCTGCTGCTGTTGCGCACCCTGATATTGGAGAGTAGAGGAGTAACTCGGCCAAAATCATAGCTCTGCGCATCATAATCAATACCTGTTTCATAATCGTCAATCTCTGCATGGTCAAGCTGTAAAGCGATAGCTCCACGGATCTCGATGCCAGTTCCGGCTGTGCGGCTGGTGCTGCTGCTATTGCGAATCCGGATGTTTGAGAGCAGAGGAGTGCTGCTGATCCGTTGATCGTTTTCAAAGATGATGCCCGGGTTATAACCATCAATATGAAGATTGTTGATAATCATATTGCAGGCTCCCTGAACCATCATTCCCGCTATGGGCGTATAAGGCAGGTTTCTGATGATCTGCAGGGTGTTAATTTGAAAACTGCTGTTGACTATCTTGAGCCCCAGTATGGCATTGTAGATTTCACAATTGCTGAGGATCAGGTCTGCTGAGCGGGAATCAATGGTGATGCCACGGAATGTGAGGTTGGCATCGGCTCTGAAAACTACTCCATTGGCATTCAGGGCTCCATAGATCATCAGGCCAGCATCGGGCATAAACACCATTTCCACTCCCGGATCGATCAGCAGGCTGGAGTCTTCTCCAATATAGAGGTCGTTATATACATAGTATGGCGAATCTGCCAGTGTGATATGAATATCGGTGTTGAATATTGATTGGATCGGATGGCTGAAACTTGCGCTATGGCTTCCCTTGGTAAGCGTGAGGGTGGGCACAAAGCTTCCCGGATCTGAATAGATGTGGGTAGGATTCCATTCAGTGCTGCTTTGTCCATCGCCAAAGTTCCACAGCCAGGTATCAGGGGTTCCCCG
>JALNYD010000279.1 GCA_023230025.1 Candidatus Cloacimonadota bacterium
AGCGCAAGGTTACCATGCTCGTGCCGCTCAATTCCCATTACGAGCCCATGATCTATAGCGAGGGGGATCCGGATATTGTGATGATCGGGATATTGGATTTGTGTATTAGAAGGTATAATAGGGGAGTTGAAAGTTGAGAGTTGAGAGTTATGAGTTAGGGGAGCTTAGGAGATGGAGCTAAAGGATTATTTGAATATGGGTTATGACGAGCAGCTCACTAACTTGGATATTTCCAAGTTTAGCGTTCAGGAATTGGAAAAAGCTCTGCAAGAGACAGAGGATTTGGATACCATCAAGCAGATCATCAGGGAACTTGAGCATCGCACAGAGAAGAAAAGTGAGATGATAGTTCCCGGAGTTGTACCAGGTAAAACTGAACCTTTGGCGCAGCAAGAAAGTCCAGAGAAAGACGTTCCATCGTTTGGGTTCCATATTGCGGGATCAGTATTTTTTTTCATAATGGCTTATCTCTTCCTGGTAATTTCCGGAGTCTCTTTATTCTTGTATTGGATAGACGATTATACGTTTGACATAGAGCTTGAAGCAGTAGCAGTGCAAGCTGTTATTGGGTTTATTTGCCTGGGGTTTGGGCACATCACGAGCCTTTTGGTATCAATCTGTAAGGGAATACAGAAGAACTCCAGATGATCGGCGTAAGGATCTGTGCTTCAGAAGGAATAACTAAGTGCGAGGATTGATCAGCATGAAAAACGCGGCCATAGATTTAGCTTGACAGAACTTTAGCAATAGATAAAGTGGGACTTAAAAGCATGGAAAACATAGTGTGCCTTGACGATTTGTTGCAGGATGTGAATCACTTAAGAAGCTCGAGACAACAAGTATTAATTTACGTTCGAGAGAAAATTCACGACGAGTTTATAGATTTCTTGGGTGGCAAGGGGATCAATTCCAAATATGCCCCGGGAAACGTTGAATACAGATTTGATAAGTTTTTAGCGATTGCTGCGGTGATATATCGAAATACATATTGTGCTCACAGATATAGATTAGAGAATAGCGATCCGGTGGTAACAGCCATGAAGTTTATGGACAAAGGACGCAATGACCGGGTATATTGTCGCGAGATGACGACTGTGGGAGGAAAGGTGGTAATCCTCTGTGAGATACACAAGAAGAAGAATAATGAAAACAAGAAAAAAGAAAAGAATATAATAAAGAAGGTGGCCGAGTATGAGTTCAAAATACACTCATGAAAAGATAAGGCAATCTATACAGGGAAATATGCGCAGATATGAAGCGACAGCGCTGAGCATGGCTATAAGCTTTGAGTTGGAGGATTTTATCAAGGAGCGAGGGATAAAAAAGCAAGAGCTTGCCGAAGCAGCTGGGATACCGCCATCCTATCTGAGTCAGGTGTTTTCCGGAGACAGGCTGATAAATATAAGTATGCTTGCGGGGATATCGCAAAAGTATAAGGTTCGCTTTAGCTTTGATATTCAGGACGCCAAGGCAGATAAGATAAGAGAATTTGCCGCAGAAAGCTGGAGAAAACCATATGAGAAAAAGGCGATGATCTATGATTTTCGGAGCTTTAGCAAAAGACATGATAATGGATACCCACAGAGGGTAATGGGGGGCGATTGTGGAAATCAGGCGTAGTGAGCTGCAGCAAGAGATGTTTGTGATTCTTGACTCCAAGGTATCCATAGATATACCCCAGGATGCGAAAGGGCAAGATGCGGACGATCTGGATGTAGACTTAACAATTCTGACGAACAAAGAAGATGATCATTTGGTGCGCATACTTTACGTAGTAAAGGCAAAGCGGACACATACTGATAAGCCAGGAATTGATATTGAGGTGTATGCTTCTGGAGATTTCAGGATAGATGTCTCTATTGAAGCTGATTCACCTCAGTTTCAGCAGCTGGTAAATTACTCCGCTACTGCCATAACCTACAACAACATTCGGGCATATCTGCAGAACATCACATCGTATTATCCGTTAGACATGTATGTTCTTCCGGCGATAGACCTAAATGACCTGTGCAAAAAGTATTACGAGAGCATAAAGGAAGAGACTAAGGAGTAGATTTAGTTAAACGTGTTTATACCCTCCCCGGCTAGTCCCCGGGGCTTTTTTTTGCCTTCAAGCGGCAAGATGCCGCTTCCACTCTCCATTCATAACTCATAACTCCCTCAATCACTTACAAACAATCGTGCAGATATGCACAGCAAATTTGACAGCTTTTAGCCCTCTGGCACCATGGCCTTAGCTTGTGCGCACCCCCAAAAATCCGCCCAAGTTAAAGGAGTAAAAATGGCAAAACTGAACAAAGTCAGTGTGGCCTACATCAGCCTGGTCAAAAACCCCGCCAACAAGCTGGATATCGTCTACAAAAGCTCCGACGCCAAGTTTACGGACGAGAAACAGATCAAGATCACCAAAAGCGAGCCCGAAGGCATCGTCTATGGCACCGTTTACGAACCAAACGTAAAGGATAGCGATGGTGATTGGGCGGATAAAGAGACCATCCGGCAGGCCGCGCACGATTTTCTGATGAAAGGCGCAAACGCCAAGATCGATGAAAATCACAACGAACAGCCCACCGGCGCCACAGTGGTGGAATCTTCCATCAATTCAAAAGGTGCCTGGGAAGTGGCTATCAAGATGGATCCCAAAAGCGAAACTTTTCAGAAGGTGCAAAAGGGCGAGCTCAAAGGCCTCTCCATGGGCGCTTACTGCCAAAAAAGCGAAGAAGAGCCTCCCACCACCGAAGATAGCAACCCCGTGCTGGATCTCGTGAAAGAGCTCAGCACCAAAGTAGAAAAAATGGCAAGCGACCTGGCTGCCATCAATTCCAAAGTGGATAAAGTTCCCAAATCCCGCCAATTGCGCGTGGATGGCAACGATGTGAAAATCGATAAGGCTGGGGAAAGTTCCAGCTTCCAGGAATTCGATTTCAACGCCCTGGATTAAGGAGGAAACATGGCAAAAGAAGGAAAAAACCTGGGTCTCTTGTCCCCAAAAACTACAGAGAAGTTCCTGGATATGGTTATCGCAAACGCTCCCATCCTGGGCCTTTGCACCTGCCCCAAGGTGGATCTGCCCATCGGCACCTATCCCGTGGTTTCGATGGCCCAATACAAAACCCGTGGCTTCAGTAATGCTCACAATGCCTCCGGCGGACGCCAGAGCGTTGCAACTCTGCAAAACCTCAATGCGGCGGATGTTAGCTACAACGTGAAGGAATTGGTGCTGCCCATCGTGATCCCGGATAGCTATGCCGAGGATATGGGCACCACTCCGGAAAAGATCGCCGAGATGTTCGCCAAGATCTTCGCCAAAGACCTCTCGGACTTGGTGCTAAATGGCGATGTGGAGCTGGATCCTGCAGATTCCGATGCTCCTACCGATCGCGAGATCATGCTCACCATTTTGAACGGTCTGGTGAATCAAATGACCGCTTTGGGCAAGACCGTTACCTACGGCGCTACCGAAAGCACAGTCAGCAAAAAGATCATCAAGCTGATCACCGATTCTCCGGATGATTACCTGGTGAACCCCGCCAGCAAGATCATCATCTCGCCCACCGATATGAATCTGCTGTGGGAAGAAGTTACCACCACCAAGCCGATCATCAAAGAGCGCGATGGCAAGCTCTATTTTCGTGGAAAATACGAGCTGATGGAGGTCGCCCACCTGCCCCAAAACCGCATTCTCTTTGGTGACATGACCGGGCTCTTGGTTCCGCTTTCCCGCGAAGTGTACTTGGAAACTCAGCGCTATCCGGAAGCCCGCGGCACCAAAGCCGTGCTCTCTGTGCGCCTGGATTGCCAGATCCATCCCTACATCAACATGAAGATGCTCATCGAGGCTCCC
>JALNYD010000280.1 GCA_023230025.1 Candidatus Cloacimonadota bacterium
TTAATAGCTGTTCCCATTGATCTCATTTCAGCTAGTTGATCACTAACCTCTTGTGGATTATGGTAGCATTTCTTGTCGTTAATTGTCTCAGCTAGTTTAAGAACTAAGTGCATGTTTTCTACTATTTTATTGTCATTCATCTTCTCTACCGGTAAACATACTGAGTATGTAAAGCGGTAGTTCGAAACAATGTGTGCTTCCGCTTTGATAAGTTCTTCGGTTTGATCAAACAGGAAGGCCAAATATGCCGCGCATATGATGATATCCTGATCATTAACAGTGTTTGATAGCAGGGACGTCTTTAGTTTGATATGTTTCGATTTAGTTTTAGCCAATAAAGCTTCATATCCGAAGAGAAACTTCCCATGAAAACTTGCTACCATGCTTGGTATAGTCCAATCTTCATATTCATGTTCGTAGTATTGCTTCCGCATACTGTGGAAATGCATAATCTTAGCAGTCTCGTCCACAGCTGTGCGATAGCAAATTTTCGTGCGGCTTGTTCCAAAATCTATGCCAACTGAGATTTCAATGCTACCCTTTTTGAATCTGCTCCCAGCTGATTTTGATTCAGCATCCTGGTTAGATTGCCTATCTATGCTGATCTGGCACAAATCATATCCGGCTGAGATAGTAGGCTTTAATGCACGTTTAACCACAGGTTTCAATTCGTTATTTGGCGAAGAGGACACAGCAGCTGCGGCTTTGTTTGACACAAGGACTGTCCTTTCTTGGGGTTTAAACTCCGTCTTAAGATACCTGATGAGTGTATTCTTCTGCTTCCGTTTATATGTATCTAGTCGCAAAGCATATAAGTCGTAACCCCCTGAAAACTCCATCAGCAGCATATGCATATTTGGATCATACGATAGATTTAGATATTCCTCAGATCTGTCGAAGTCTTCAGTGAGCATCGTCTGGCAACACTCGATTACTTCATTATCAAGCTTCCATATCTTCAGAGTTCCAACTGAATCTAGGGACGTAAAAAACTCATCCTTCCCCAAGAAACATACTGCGTAAATTGTACAAGCATGCCCTTGGGAAATCCTGGCTAGCTTCATGCTGCCTTGCTTGCCATACCAATACCTCATGTTGTTGCTGCTGCGATTGAATCGAATTGCGTATATGTTTCCTGGACTTACAACCAGGCTATTCTTGAACTTTCTTGACTTTTGGATTATGGCCTCAAGAGGAAAATCATGACGTTGCTTGTACAAAGTAACAAGATCTGTCGTTGCTGGATGCTCGCTAAGAATGTCTTCAATATCAGGCTTGGGATATACGCAGATCATATCTTCCGGCACGATGGGGATGCTGCGATTAGATGTCCGCAGTATTTTTTCCCCATTTGCGCCTTCACATATAGTATAAGAGCCTGAATAAAAGTAATGTTCACTATTCTCAAGGTGCTGATACTCACTCCCCTTATTCAACCATACCTCAGTTATCCCATTTTCACTGTTAATCAGCAGATCGCCAGCAATCTGGCAATGATGCTGTTTCATATCTCTTACCTTGCTAATTGTATGCATTTTCGGATTGTAAATCTTGGGGGTATTACCAATAAAGAATAGGGCTAGAGCTCCACTGGTTTTACTCTCCCACACGAATTCCAACTCACCCTTTACATGTATCTCTGATGATTTTGCGCGGTTGCTGTGAAATTCGCCTACTCGCTTTGCCGGTATATATTCAAAATAGTAGCTTGGCCTTTTCAAGACAAAGTACTCACCCATAATTCCTCCAAATCATAGATTTTAGATCGGCTTTTTTAGTTCAATCCCCCACTTATCAGGACTTCTCTGTTGACAACAATGGTTTTATAGCACCTTGAAATCATAGCCTTATCTCCTCGAGCTTTGTATGCAATCTACGCATGCTTGCAATCATTTCTAGTTTAATGTTTCAGTCAAGTTTTTTATGCCTCTCCATGTTTGACAATTACCAACTCAGCACCAAGGCCTATCTCACTAACCCGTATCATGACGTCTTCCAGCAGCCCCAAGCTGAGTATTCGTCAATTCCCCCAACCCAAAAAAGCGGCCATTGATGGCCGCTTTACACAGGAGATTTCTAAGGTTCAGCTCAATCGAGCATTTCCTTGCTCAATCTGCCGAGCGATCGGTGGATCATGCGGAAAACACCATTCAGAGTATCTTTCTGGAGGAAATGGAAAGCTTCCCCGGGAACATCATTGTGACCACCAATCTCTGCGCGGAGATGGATGTCGCCATGTCCCGGCATTTTCATTACAAGCTGGAGATCAGGGTTCCGGATCGGGAAGCCAGAATGGAGCTCTGGAAACTTCATCTGCCCGGCAGCGGGCTCGGGATCCGGGGATGATGCCACTGGCTATGGAATGGCGCTCCGTCGGGGTGCTTACTCCGTTCATCACAAATAAGGTACATGGGATTTATCAACTGTCTGAGTCCTGTAAGGACGGCATTTTAGATTTGCCAACGCCCTAGTTTGGGGATCTGATGTATCTAAAATACCGTCCTGATGGGACTCAGGCGGGAGGCTTTGTCAACAGCCTGCGCCCCGAAGGGGCGTAACCAGCACGCAAGATATGTATAAGGATAATCAATCAGCTATTTGATGAATGTTAGCTTTCTAGTACTAACGTTTCTACCATTTACTTTCAGATTAACAAAGTATATTCCACTTGAGCATATCGTATTGTCTGCATCTCTACCATCCCAGTAGGTGATTTGCTCACCGGTCTTTGCGGGATCTAGCGTAATGCTTTTCACCTTCTGCCCTTTGAGGTTGTAGATGGAAATGCCGGCTTGTTCAATCTTCTCAGCTCTAGCTCCTTCAGATCCGGGAAAGTTCACTTTGATATTTGTAATAGTACTAAATGGATTGGGATAAGGGCGTTCCAAATGATTTACTGGTTCTGGGATTGACGGATCATCCACTGAAGTGTAGTTCTCATGGGATACTTCCAGCAGGTTTCCTGCACTGAGCATTAAAATGCGATTGGGACCAATGTAGAAAGAGTATCCACTGAAGAAGAAATCACGTTCCACACCCTGATAGTCCATAATCGTGCTGGGATTATGTATCAACTGGCTGATTAAGTAATTGTCATCGGAATCAAAGGATATAAAACATCCTGCTACTCCGCTTTGTAATGTGGCATCAGTATACATGCACACAAACGGATTATCCGGATCAGACACATCGAATATCGGAGAGTCAACGCTCCCGGTTATTATACGGTTATCATGCTGCAGAAGATACATAAAACCTGTGGCATAGAAACTGTCGATAAAACTAATTTCACCGGAATCATTGATGCGATAAAAATTGAGCTTCGGATCCGGAGTATCACGTTGAACAAAGCAAAAATGAGCAGCATCATAGAATAAGACATAATGGATATAGTCTCCGCCGCAGGTGAGAATGCCAAGCTCATTGGCAAATCCTGAGCTGATATCATAGGCCCTTAGCCTCCAATCTTCACTGTCTTCAGAATATGTAATTGCCACCATGGTATCATCCCACACATCGAGAGCATATATAGGCTCCTGTCCCAGATCGAAAGTGCTAAACTGGTGGTTTCCATTATCGTCAAGGCGAAAAATCATTGCCTGGTTATCGTTGTACAAACACAGGTCTTTGGAATCATGGCGCGCACTATTGATGATATCATATTTGATGAACTGAGTATCCAACCATGCTTCAGTTTGTAGATCATAGATGCGAAGGCCTTGGCTGCCAAAAATCCCCGATTCGCTGAATAATACCCAACGCCCCTTGAATACCTTCATGGCACGCAGCTCAGGAGCATTGGTAATAGTTTGCAGAGGATTAAAGTTACTATCAAAAT
>JALNYD010000281.1 GCA_023230025.1 Candidatus Cloacimonadota bacterium
GCAGCCGTGTTCCGGGTGCGGGCAAAAGCCACCAGTTTCAAAGGTTCAGCCAGTGTGAAACTATATCTGGGAAATAGCCTGATCGGCAGGCAGAGCTTGCAGATGGAGCCAGATGCCGAGACAAGTATTGATTTTACCCATCGCTTTGCTAATATCGGCTTCTTTAACTACCGGGTGGAGATTGAGCCTCTGGAAAAGGAAAAGCATCTGGGCAACAACAGCTTGCCGGGAGCAATCGAAGTGCTGTCCGAGAAGGAACACATCCTGATCTTCTCTGATTCTCCAGCCTGGGACAACAAGTTTATTATTGATGCGATTTCCACAAATCCCCGCTGGGATGTGATGGCATATCAGATCAAAGATGGCCGCATCTTCCGGGGAGAAAGTCCCACATCTGTGGATACCTCAAACCTTCCCGCGGTGATTGTAGTGATCAACAATGGCAGACTGAGTCTGGATTCACAAACGCAGACTCTGATCAAAGGCTGGGTAAACAGGGGCAGCGGTTTATTTACCCAGGGCTTGCCAATATTGGAGTTGGCGGACATCCTGCCTATTACGCGTTCCAATATCCAAACCCCATATCAGGGATTCGTGAATATGAACTCTGCGGCCAATGCCTACCCTATGCTTAGCGAGCTGATCACTGATGCCGGAAAGCTGCCCCCGCTGGATTACTACTACGTAAATGCCGCTGAGGGGAGTGAAATCCTGGCAACGTTGAATAACCCCCAGAAGTCTCCGGCACTGGTGCTGAGGCAGAATGGTCAATCCCGGGCTCTGGGGCTGAGCTTTCTGAACCTTTGGCGCTGGCAACTGCAAAGCGCTGATGGCGCATATCAGAAGCTGATCGTAAATTGCCTCACCTGGCTTAGCAACAAAGCCCTGGGCGCATATTCGGCAATATACAAAAGCAGCTATCTTCAAGGAGAAGAAATCCGCATCCGCCTGCGGGCTGAAGATAGCATCCGCAGTAGCGATCTGGATGGAAACCCCAGGATTGTCATTTTTGATAAAGAGGGCAAGGAACTGGAGCAGGACTTTATGACCCGAGATGGCGAGGAATACTCTTTTATCAGCGAATTGACCAAGGCCGGCGAATATCGCTTTGAGATTCAGGAAACTGGAAAGAAAAGCGCTGGCCGATTTGTTATCTCTGAAAGCCTGGCCGAAGCACGGGATTTTGACTTTAACCTCCCCTTGCTGCAGTATCTCAGCAGTGAAAGCAGAGGGCGGGTCATCCTTGATCCAGCAAGCTTCACAGTGGTTCCGGCTCAAGCCCGGGCATACACCTTGCGCTCAGATTTCCCGCTTTATAAGAAGTGGTACATCATTGCCCTGTTCATTCTCAGCTTTTGCCTGGAGCTCTTTTTGAGGCGCAGGTGGGGATTGCTTTAACACAATTTAGAATACACATATAGAGGAGATATCATGCCTTACTTTATGACCTTGATTCTGGTATTGGCTGTTTTGGGTATCCTGATCTGGATGAAGGAATCCAAAAACCAATGGGCAGTTTTGGGAATTGCCTTCGTAGTTGGGATCAGCATCTTTGGCTTGTTTTTCTGGCAAAGCCGTCAATCCTCCACCAGCCTGCGCGTGGTGGGTTATGCCAGCAAACTCTTTGAGTCTGATCTGGTGAAGTGGAATGTAACCTTTCAAAAAAACGTTGGCACTGCCGAGCTCAGCAGCGGCTACAAAGCTATGAATAGTGACGTCAAAGCCTTTCAGAACTACTTGGAAGAACAGGGCATTCCGGACAAAGATCAAAGCGTGCAGCCTGTCACCAGCTATACCCGCCACGATAACTATGGCTCCATGACAGGTTATACCCTGAATCAAAACATCACCATCATCTCTGAGGATTTGGACAAAATCGGCGAACTTTCCCTGAATCCGGATTTCTTTGCCGAGCGGGGGATGGTCTTGAGCAATTCTCAATTGGAATACCTCTATACCAAGTTGCCGGAGCTCAAGAAGCAGCTCCTCTCCGAAGCTACTGAAGATGCCCTGGCACGTGCCACCGAGATCTCTGGCTCTGCCAAAACCAAACTGGGCAAGATGCAGGAAGCCAGAGCCGGCGTGTTTCAGATCACCGAGCCCTATTCCACTGATGTATCAGACTATGGCATTTACAACACTGGCACACGTAATAAAAGCATCAGTGTGACCCTTACTGCAATATTCAAACTAAGATAAACTAAAAGGATAACCCATGTTAAATCCATTTCTGGAAAAGCTGGTAGCAACAATTCTTATCATCCTGGTGCCTTTCACGTTCTTGTTTTCACAAACTCCGGCTGAGGAGCTATTCCCAACAGAACAGAAAGTTGAAAGCGAATATACCCTAAGTATGGGCAAGGAAGCAGGGAAATTGGATGCCAAAGGACACCCCGCCTACTTGCTGGGTGGAGCTGCTTGCGGAGTGCTTGGTGTAGTTTTTGCCGCAATCTCGGAGCCCGAACCACCAGCGTCTGTGATGCACGAGATTGAACAAAACAAAGGAGATATGTATGCTTTGGGATATGCGGAAGCCTATAGTAAAAGCAGCAGAAAAAAAAACGTGATGTACGCATTGGGAGGCTGGGTGGTTGTAGGAATCGTAGGTTTAGCGATGATTCAGATGCAAGCTATCGAAGATGATGATGATTCTGATAAGCATTGATCGCTTTGCCAGGATTTGCTGATGCCGGATAGAGTGAAATTGATTCCTTGCCTCTTGCTGGTCTATGCTCTGGCAAGGCCGGGCTGGGCTCAAATGGGAGAAGAAAAGCCCCCCCAGACCAAGCCTGAAGCGGCTGAAGAAGATATGGATTTTGCCTTCAGAATCTATGAAGAGCTGATCTCTCCGGTTGACGGTGAACGCTGCCGGATGCATCCTTCCTGCTCGCAATACAGTAAAGATGCAATTACCAAAAAGGGGATTTTCCAGGGAATACTGATGACTGCAGACCGGATTATGCGCTGTGGCATGGATACCGATTTCTACAGGACATATAGCATTGGGGAACAAGACCTATATGAAGATCCAGTCCCTTAGCCTGCTGTTGATCCTGCTGCTGGGAACGGCCTCTCTCTCCGCTACGCCTGAGCTGTATGAAAACCTCAGGCAAAATACCCCCATCCCGGAAATGGCGATCTGGGACTTGCAGCAGCAACGCAGTGACCGAGCAGAAAGCTTGGCGGATTCACTTGGATATGCGAAACAGATAATCCGCATCTGCTTTGCGCATGGCAGGTATGATCTGGCAAGAGACTATCTGCAAACAATGCCGGAGTTCAGACAGGAAGCTGGAAAAGGAAATGCCCTGGTGGTATTCAGCCACATCAAACAGCGCAACTATCAGCTCGCCAAATCTTCTGCCGGGAACTACCCGGAGGCTCAATCCGCAAAGGCTTTTAGCCAGATCCTGATGGGAGATGCCCAGGCAGCCCGTGAAAGCTTTGCTCATAGTGATACTCCCGTAAGTGAAGAGCTCCTGTCCCAGGCAGTATCTCCCAAGAAACCCTGGCTGGCGGGATCACTGGCTGTGATTCCGGGCTTGGGTTATGCCTACAACGGGATGTATCAAACTGCCCTATCCGCTTTACTGATGAATGCAGCGATCTTTGCCAGCGCCTGGGAACTGGCGGATCATGATCTGCCCATTGCCGCAGTATCACTTAGCCTGGCTGGTTCTGCCTTCTATCTGGGCAATATCTGGGGTTCCATGAATGCCGCTAATAACTACAACCAGAAGGCGCGGGAACTGGGCATCGAAAAGTACCTGAACTCCAAGATTTACGATCTGCTAGAGGAATGAGCTCTGGATTCAGCCACACTTCAGGATGGCGTA
>JALNYD010000282.1 GCA_023230025.1 Candidatus Cloacimonadota bacterium
CGTCATTCGCCGGATCATCGATTCCCTGACGGACTATCTCAAATGCCGGGAAGCCCGAAGTATTCGATATATTGACGAGGAAGATATCTCCATCTTCTCCGGTTGGCTGGGCGGTGTTGTTCTGATAGATATAAAGGAAATTATCAGTTAAAATGTTATGAACAGGTCCAATATTAAATCTGCCGTCATACATCGGGTGCTGAATTATCACGAAGCAGGAACCAGATGAAAGATTCACTGTTGAGATGTTCACTTTATAGGATCCATCATTATTGACAGGGATACGCTTTATTATTGTGTAGTGATCAGAGAATACATAATACCGAAGACTGCCTCCGGTATTTTCTGCAGTTCCCGTAATCACGATCTCGTTGCCTTTTGAAACCTCTACTGATTCAGGGACCGCAGTAAATATACCGGGTCCGGCTGTACCTACATTGAATCTGATTACCTCAGATATTTTGTATGATGAGGGGGTGTATCTGTTCAAAGAATTATATGAATCAGGTGAATCTGAAAAAAGTGCAAAAACTTTCCATATGCCGGGAGAGGCATTCGTGAGGGAAACATTATTCTGTATTTCGGGATTCTTTGTGATATTATATGAGTCAAAGGTGGTGTCGCCAAAGGTGAATGTTGAACTGCCGTCCGGCGATACAAATTTAAGTGTATAATACAGCCCGTTATCACCCGAAACTTTGAAATCGATCGTCTGATTTTTGGGGATGTTTCGACCGGAAATTGGGATCGATGTATTGTTTAGATATGCGGAAAGATTAATCATGGGGTATTTCAAGGTAAAGAGATCCGCAGGTGATGTGCTGTTGCTCGAATACAAGCCTTCGGCGATCCCTTCGCCGATAAGTGTACCATTGAAATTGGTTGTTACAGAACCTTCCTGATTGCCATCAACCCATCGATAATAGGTCGTATTCGGTTTCAACGCCCCGTTCTGATAGATGTAAACCAGGGATCCGGCAGCGGGATCTCCTTTGCGGATCGTGAACGTCAGATTCAGCTCCCGGTCGTCATTGGCGGGATCATCGATCCCCTGGCAAATTTTCTCAAATGCATAGATACCGGTCGTATTTGTCATATTAAAGAGGAAGATGTCACCTGGCCCTCCTGTAGGTTGAGCGGTATTATTCTGATACACAAATGTGCAATTTTTTGTGTAATCTCGAATAGGAATAATATTGAAGAAATAATCATCCATCGGATGCTGAATTATCACGAAACACGGGCTGCCAACAGTGAGATTTGCTGTTGAGAAGTTTGCAGCATACGTTCCATTCTCAACCGAGAGATATCCTCCTCGTGAATAGTGGGGAGCTAATACATAGTAGAGAAGGCGGTCCGTCCCTTCGGCTATTCCGGAAATGGTGATATTGTCGCCTTTTAAAATCTCTTTTTGGGATGACGTCTCAATCGTAAACTTTGGTACAATGGGTGTCGTTTCTTTGACAACGATGGTTGTATTTGGAGCATAGTAATTTGTTCCATCAATAAACAATGCAGCTGCATTTTCGTCAGAAACATAAATGACACTGTCTGATTTCATGGCGCTATTACTATTATTGCCAAAGGCATCGTTTCCGACGGAAGATAAGGCTGTTGTATCGCTCAGATCAACTACTTCAAGATCGGAGCATCCATAAAATGCCCCCTCTCCGATGGAGGTCACGCCGTCAGGTATCTCAATAGAGGTGAGGTTAGTGCAGGCAGTAAATGCCCACTCTCCGATGGACGTTACGCTATTACCAATGGTGACGGAGGTGAGGGATTTGCAATCAATAAATGCAGCATATCCAATGGATTTTACGCTGTCTGGTATCTCAATAGTGGTGAGAGATTTGCAACCGGAAAATGCAACTTCTCCAATGGACGTTACACCGGAACTAAGTGAAATTGATGTAATATTATCCCGATACGGATACCAACCAGGAGTTGATGTATAATAATCTGCCATCTTACCGCTTCCGGTGATTTCCAGCACGCCTGTCTCCGTTGTCAGCGTCCAGGTAAGGTTTTCCCCACACGTTCCACTGTACGTCGCAGCTGTGACCGGCGTCCATACGGCATAGAGAGTGAGAGCGGCACCGTCGGTATCCAGCAGATTTCTGACGCTTTGGTTATCGGTATAGACGACAGGCCCATCGGCAGTTGCTGCCCAGCCGGAAAATACCCTAGCATCTTTAACGAAGGTGTTGGAGCTCAAGGTTTGTGTCGTATTATAAGTGAACGTCTGATCGGCCATGGTTCCGGTGCCGCCGTTCGCGTCATATTTTATTATGTACGTGATTTCCTGCACCGTTCCTTTGACAACGACGGTTGTATTTGGAGCGTAATAATTTCTTCCATCGATAAACAAAGCAGCTGTACGTTCGTCAGAAACGTAGATCACACTTCCGGATTTTATGGCATTACTACTCTTAGAACCAAAGGCCTGGGTTCCGACGGAAGATAAGGATGTTGTATTTGTCAGATCAACGACTTCGAGATTTGAGCATCCATAAAATGCTATATTTCCAATTGTGGTTAGCCCATTTCCGATCGTCACTGTTTTGAGGGAAGTGAATCCCATAAATGCAGCATCTTCTATTGTGGTTAGCCCATTTCCTATTGTCACAGTTTCGAGATTTGAGCATCCAAAAAATGTATATTTTCCAATTGTGGTTAGCCCATTCCCTATCGTTACTGTTTTGAGGGAAGTGCAACCCTCAAATGGCCGATCTCCCATGGATGTTACGCTGTCAGGGATGACAACAGAGGTAAGGTTAGTGCAACGCACAAATGCCTGATATCCAATTGTGGTTACCCCATTCCCTATCGTTACTGTTTTGAGGGAAGTGCAACGCACAAATGCCTGATATCCAATTGTGGTTACCCCATTCCCTATTATAGTCACATTTTTGAGGGAAGTGCAACCAGAAAATGCCTGATATCCAATTGTGGTTACCCCATTCCCTATTGTCACTGTTTCGAGGGAAGTGCAAAGCTGAAATGCATAATCTCCAATTGTGGTTAGCCCATTCCCTATTATAGTCACATTTTTGAGGGAAGTGCTAACAGCAAATACCTTATCTCCAATTGTGGTTATCCCATTCCCTATTGTCACTGTTTCGAGGGAATTGCAACCAAGAAATGCATAATCTCCAATTGTGGTTACCCCATTCCCTATTGTCACATTTTTGAGGGAAGTGCAACCCTCAAATGGCCGATCTCCCATGGATGTTACGCTGTCAGGGATGACAACAGAGGTAAGGTTAGTGCAACGCACAAATGCCTGATCTCCAATTGTGGTTACCCCATTTCCTATTGTCACTGTTTCGAGGGAAGTGCACTCCTCAAATACCCGATCTCCCATGGATGTTACGCTGTCAGGGATGACAACAGAGGTAAGGTTAGTGCAACTATCAAATGCTAATTCTCCAATGGTAGTTACGCTAGTGCCAAACGTGACGGAGGTAAGGTTAGTGCAACCAGAAAAGGCTCTATATCCAATGGTGGTTACCCCATTTCCTATTGTCACATTTTTGAGGGAAGTGCAAAAAGAAAATGCCTGATAGCCAATGGATGTTACCCCGGAACCAATATTAACGGATTTAATAGTATCTCGATACGGATGCCAACCAGGAGTTGATGTATCATAATCTGCCATATCACCGCTTCCGGTGATTTCCAATAAGCCAGTCTCCGGAGTCAATGTCCAGGTCAGGTTATCTCCGCACGCCCCGCTGTACGTCGCAGCCGTAGCGCCGCCCACGAATAGCAGTGCAGCCAGTAAAAACACGGCGATTATGATACGACAGTTTACGATGGCACGATCATAT
>JALNYD010000283.1 GCA_023230025.1 Candidatus Cloacimonadota bacterium
AAGCAAGCATCTTCGAAGATGTTTACTTTGAAACCACGGCTACTACATTGAACCCCACCACCTTCGCTGAAGGACCAAGCCCGGCTATCACCTTCGATTATCTTGATCGCTGGTACTGGACTGTAGAAGCCATTAACGATGACGGTTCTGCCCTGCCGGACAATCCCTTCTGGTTTGATATCGAAGCAGATCCCACCATCGTTGTTGGCCCTGAGGCCCCCTGGACCGAAGGCTTTGAAAACGCTACCTTCCCGCCCAATAACTGGTCACTAATCAGCGGATCCGGAAACTGGACTCGCTCAGTAGCAGCTGGAGGATATGACGAAAGCACAGCATCTGCTTCTGCTAATTTCTATGGTATCAGCGGCAGCACCCCCTTCTCCCTGGTTACACCTCCGCTGGATCTCTCTGCTCTGACCACTCCAACGCTGATGTTTGACTATGCCTATGCCACATACTCAGGAGAATTGGATAGAATGGATGTATATTATTCCATAGACGGTGGTCTAAGCTACTCCACTCTTCTCGAAATGCCCGGTGGAGCTGACGGCATCCTCAATACCGGTGGCACAACTACCAGCTCCTTTGTTCCCACAGCTGGTCAATGGAACACACAAACTCTTGCACTTCCTGCTGGTACAAATATGCTGAAATTCACTGCCACTAGTGCCTATGGTAACAACCTATACCTGGATAACATCTTCATGGGCAACCCGCCCGTCTTCTGGGATCTCACAATGCTCGATCCCGTGGGTAGTGGTACAGTAGTTCCTGCCATTGGAGAACATAGTTACATTGAAAACACAGTAGTGAACCTCACAGCACAACCAGGCCTCAGCTTTTTTGATAAATGGGAAGTGGATGGAGTTCAGTTCTCCACCGACCGAATTGCTCCTCTCACCATGGATGCGAATCATGAAGCCCAGGCATTCTTCAGCTTGCCTGCCGGCTCTCTGGCGGAAGATTTCAATCTGGGCGATCCCGTACCAGGTGAATGGTCAGAAACAGCAACCACTGTAGCTTGGGAAATGGGTGATGACACCTTCTTCTTCAATATGTTCGATTCTTTCACCATGATCGGTCAAGTAGCAACAGACCCGGAAGAAATGCTGATCACGCCGGAAGTAATCCTGGATGGAAGCATCAATAAGTTCAGTTACTGGCTTGCCGGTGGCAACAACATATATGGATACGGCAGTTCAACCGTTCAGGTGAAGTATCAAGCCCCTGGTACCCGTGTGTGGACAAACTTAGGTGCTCCGATTGATCTCGCTACCAATGAAGCACTACAATATGTTTCGTTGGATCTCAGCGCGATCCCCAATGGTACCTATCAGTTTGCCTTTGCGGTTTCTTCCACTTTCGATTATAGTACCTACTTATCCTGGGTGGGAATCGATAACGTGGTAGGTCCCAGACTCGCCGACGTCGTCATGAACGACCTGGCTGTAACACAGGTGAACTACCCCAATCAGATCATCAGCGATGGCGAAACGGCAGTTCTCTCTGCCACGATCAAAAACAACGGTCTGAACCCGCAAAGCGGAACTCAGGTGACCTTCACCATCAATGATGGTAGAACCGTGCTTACTACAAACATCGGCACCCTGAATTACAATGAAACCGAGATTGTTACAGTAAACTACACCACTGTGGGTGGACGCCACACAATCACAGCTTCAGTACCGGCTGATGATAATCTGACCAACAACTCTGCCACCACCCAGGGAATCATTGCTGTCGAAGGCAATCTTGCCGAGGGATTCGAAGGCACTGTCGATGGCTGGACTCTCGGTGACGCATCACAGTGGATATTAAACAATATTACATGGTTACCTCCCTATGAGGGTAACTGGGCAGCTTATTGCTATGGTGCCACTTTCACCGATGATAGACTGGTCACACCCAAGCTCGTCCTTACCGGCTCGGAAGAATTGAACTTCTATGCCAGCTTTGGAAATCAGAGCACTGGTGCAGCTAGCCTGGCGGTTGATTACTCTGCAGATGGCGTAACCTGGACCAACATCCTGCCCGCTTTCGCACCGACCGAAAACTCTCAGCTTTACACAGTAGATCTGAGCACCATTCCTGCTGGAGAATACTATCTGGCATTCAATGGAAGCGGCACAAATGATGGTACCTATAACACCATATTGAACCTGGACTTCGTATTCGGACCGGAATTGGCGATTGTTGATGTGGATACTCCTGCCAACGTAGCTATAGCGCTCGTTGGCGGTACTCCTCAACTTAGCTGGGAAGAAGTACCCGCTGCCGGATCCTATAATATCTATTCCAGCGCAGATCCTTATGGTGAGTTTACCCTTTTGGGTTCCACCGCTGCCCTCAGCTATGATCTTACTGCTGATCAAGCTCATCTCTTCTATCATGTAACAGCTTCCACAGATGTAAGACAAGTAGCTGCGGCCAACATTCCGAACGTATCACTCAGGGCTCAAACATCCCTGAACGCTGCACAAGCTCCTCAGATTACCCCTGCAGGAAACCTCAAAACTAACAACAGAAACAGACAGCAAGTAATCTTACCCAAAAAGTAATAAAGCTTACTGCATAAACTACGGTACAGAATCTGCGGATTCTGTACCGTTTTTTTCCCCCATTGTCATGCCATTCGCTGCCCTTCTGGTCTCCTTCCACCCGCCTTCACTCCTCTTCCGTCCCTCGCAGGAGGAGTCCGGGAGGCTTGCTTATCGCGAGCAAGCCAGAAGATAGCCAAGATAGGATTCGACACGTCTCGTGTCGAACGAGGCCCGAGGCCGGGATAGGATTCGACACGTCCCGTGTCGAAACGGAACGAAGTTCCGTAAAAAAAGTAAGCAGCTCTGCTGCTTCTGCAGACGAGATGTCTGCAATCCTATGGGGACGCCGGCAAGCCTGGGGAGACGTCTGCATAAATGTGGTTTGCAACACAGCATTTTTTTGCTTTACAAGTTCTCCGTCCCTGATATCCTTTGTCCATCATCGCAAAGGAGACCAAAATGCCAGAAATCCTCGAGCACCATCGGCGTTTTCTTCCTCACTATCAGGAAACTCAACAGATTTTTTCTCTTACCTGGAGGTTGGAAGGCGAGCTTCCTCAACAGATCTTGCTATCCATCAAAGAGATGCAAGCTGCGATGGCTGAACTCCGCAACAAAGCTCCGGGGAGCGTCTGCCTTGATCTCATCGATAATTATCGACAATGCATAGAGCGCTTTGATGAACAGTTGGGCAGGCACCCAGCAACCGGAATCAATCTCTGCAGTCCGGATCTTGCCCCAATCCTCACTCAAGCTTTTCACTTCTATGATTCCAATTTGTATGAGTTACATGCCTATTGCGTGATGCCAAACCATGTTCATTTGCTCCTGAAACCGTACACTGATGATCTCGAGAAACGGGTCTTGCTTAGCAATATCGTCCATCGGATCAAAAGCTATACAGCAAAACAGATTCTGAAACAGGGCTATAAAGGCCAGAAAGTTTGGCGGGCAGACTACTTCGATCGCTATATCAGAAGCGAAAGGGATTATGCTAATACTGTGGCATACATCCTGTACAATCCTGTTAAAGCAAGATTGGTGGATGAATATAGCAACTGGGATTACAGTTATTTCTGGAAGGAGTTCACTTAGGATTCGACACGTCTCGTGTCGAAACGGAACGAAGTTCCGTAAAAAAAAAGCAGTTCCGTAAAAAATAAGCAGCTCCGTAAAAAAATAAGCAGCTCCGTAAAAAAATAAGCAGCTCCGTAAAAAAATAAGCAGCTCCGTAAAAATAAGCAGCTCCGCTGCTTTTGCAGACGAG
>JALNYD010000284.1 GCA_023230025.1 Candidatus Cloacimonadota bacterium
CCCTATGAAGCCAAATCAATTATTTGCAGTCTTTAATCCTGAAACGGAGCCGAATATTAGCTGCGCTTTCGACTTCCAGCAGCGGTCACGCGGATTTGCCTCCCTGGGAGTTGAAAGCGCTCCCCCAATCCCTATGAAGCCAAATCAATTATTTGCAGTCTTTAATCCTGAAACGGAGCCGAATATTAGCTGCGCTTTCGACTTCCAGCAGCGGTCACGCGGATTTGCCTCCCTGGGAGTTGTAAGCGCTACCCCAATCCCTAAGAAGCCAAATCAATTATTCGCAGTCTCGAATCCTGAAACGGAGCCGAATATTAGCTGCGCTTTCGACTTCCAGCAGCGGGTAAGCGAGAAGGAATACATAGAGACCTTCCTTCCTGCTTGGTTTACCTCGAGTTCAGCACTATATCACCCCATAATTTCCACATGGCATGGGAGAATTATGGGGTGATGTAGTGATGAAATAGGGCTGAACTAAGGAGGAAGGAGTTTATTCTGGAGCACGTGGAATCCTATCCCCTTGATGCATAGTAGCCATTGGCTATTGCTGACAGATTTTGCTTGTCAATTTCCTAAGCAGCGTCCGAATGTAACCAAAATACTACAAGTAACTCACTTAAGGAGGTTACAATGCTACCCAAGATCTTGAAGCACAGAGTTCAAAATCGCACACTGCTGCTACTTGCCATCGTTTTTATCTGTTCACCAGCCTTAGCTAAAGGCTACCTGAATTTCAAACTCAATCCCGAGTATGTTGCCTCCTACCCGGAGGATTGGTACAGAACGGATCCCACCGCCAAAAACCTGGTTGTAAGCCCCATTGCCGAAAAAGAAACCTACGATCCCCCGGTAATTCAAATCCGCTGTTATGATCTCACTGATGCCGAGGCCGCCTTGCCGGATAGTGAATTCATTGAGCTCCAACTTCAGAACCACATCGACTATCTGGAGGACAACCTGAACTTTGATTATGAGATAGCTACTACGGACTCTATCAGCATCAAAGGCGCGGATCAGGCTTTCTGCTTTCAAACCAGCTTTCCTGGAGAAGAACCTGCTGTATCCGAAACAAACTATGCCCGCAGAGGCAAACGCATGTTCATCTTTCGGTTTTGGAGCCTGACCAGTAAGTATGAGAGATATCTAACAGATTATTATGTGATGCGTGGGAGCTTTGAACTGAAGTAGGTCGAGAGGTCTCTCATCTGCGTGCACGCTGCTGGAAGTCGAAAGCGCACGATGTTATCTGCTCCGGTATAGGATTAGAGACTGCGAGTAATTGATTTGGCTTCATAAGGATTGGGAGGAGCGCTTTCAACTCCCAGGGTGGCAAATCTGCGTGCACGCTGCTGGAAGTCGAAAGCGCACGATGTTATCTGCTCCGATATAGGATTAGAGACTGCGAGTAATTGATTTGGCTTCATAGGGATTGGGGGAGGGCTTTCAACTCCCAGGGAGGCAAATCTGCGTGGACGCTGCTGGAAGTCGAAAGCGCACGATGTTATCTGCTCCGGTATAGGACTAGAGACTGTGAATAATTGATTTGGCTTCATAGGGATTAGGGGAGCGCTTGCAACTCCCAGGGAGGCAAATCCGTGTGCACGCTGCTGGAAGTCGAAAGCGCACGATGTTATCTGCTCCGATATAGAATTAGAGACTGCGAGTAATTGATTTGGCTTCATAGGGATTAGGGGAGCGCTTTCAACTCCCAGGGAGGCAAATCCGCGTTAATCTGCGCTTTTATCTGCGTAAATCTGCGGGAAACTGAAACCAAACTTGACAGGAATCCTGCACCCCACCCCCATGCTCTATGCAAGAAAGGAGTAGCCATGGAAAAGCTGAAGCTTGGTATTTCATCTTGCCTTTTGGGGCATAAGGTACGTTATGATGGTGGGCACAAGTATGATGCCTGGTTGGTGGAAACGCTGGGTCAATATGTGGATTATGTGCCGGTGTGTCCCGAGGCGGGATGTGGAATGAGCATACCGCGGGAGGCCTTGCGATTAGTGGGGACAAAGGATGATTATCGGCTGATAACGGTTAAAACGGGGATAGACTATACAGATCAGATGCTGGAGTTCAGTTATGAAACACTCAAGCGGCTGGAGTCAGAGCAGCTTTGTGGTTATGTGTTCAAGAGCAAGTCTCCCTCCAGTGGGATGGAGCGGGTAAAGGTGTATCCGCCTCATGGTGGAGCTGCGGGTAAAACCGGAGTAGGTATCTGGGCGCGTGAGTTTATGCGAGCTTATCCCTTGTTGCCGGTGGAGGAAGAAGGTCGGCTCCATGATCCCGTTTTGCGGGAAAACTTTATTGAGCGTATCTTCATCATGCAGCGCTGGTGGGATATGGTCAATAGCAAGCCCAGGGCGGGTGATCTGGTGAAGTTTCATACGATCCATAAATACCTGATCATGGCGCATAGCCCTCAACACTATCGGGAAATGGGAAAATTGGTGGCAGCAATCAGAGATCTGCCGTTCAAGCAGGTATTAATGAACTATCTGGAGCTCCTGATGACAGCCTGTAAAAGGGCAGCTACTCCCAGCAAGAATCACAATGTTCTGCTGCACATCCTGGGCTATTTCAAGAACGAACTGGATCACTTTGAAAAGCAGGAATTGATCCGCCTGATTGATCAATATAAGGATGGAATGATCCCGCTGATTGTACCGGTAACCTTGATTAATCACTATGTAAACAAGTATAACAAAGCTTACCTGGGAGATCAGGTATATCTGAACCCGCATCCCATGGAGCTAAAACTGCGCAATCACGCCTAAGCCATGCAGGGCACAGGCTTTGGCGTGATTGACAGGAAATCTATTATATCTTTAGGAGTATTTGGAGGTAACTTCTTCCATTCCTGGAAGGCTGAATACCTTGAATTGATCTACGCGGATTGAGGAGTCTTCGGCAAACTCGATTTGATCCCGATAGCTGATGAACTCTTCGTTGTGATTTTTGATATGATTCAGTAAATCAGGGTGTACCATGATGCGCAGGTGTTTATTGCGAATGAAGTATTCACTTCTCACCAGCCAGCGATAGATGCGCATGGTGACGGCATCTTTGCTGATGATGCGCCCACTGCCATTGCAGAAGGGACAGGGATCGGAGAACTTTGCCATGATGGTGCTGCGCATGCGCTTGCGGGTAACTTCCACCATGCCCAGATCGGTAAAGGGATAGACCTTGTTTTTGGCGCGGTCGCGTCTTAGCCCTTTACGTAGAATTTCCAAGACCTCGGTTTTGGCTTTTTCATCGCTCATGTCGATGAAGTCGATCACGATTACTCCGGAGAGATCGCGCAGACGGATTTGACGTGCAGATTCTGCGGCGGCTTCGAGATTGGTTTTGCGCACAGTTTCTTCATAATGGCTTTTCCCGGTGAAGCTGCCGGTGTTGATATCGATTGCCACCAGGGCTTCGGTTTGCTCGATCTTGATATTCCCACCGGAGGGGAGGTAGATGCGGGAGTGGAAGATGGTTTCGATCTTCTTCTCGATCGACCAGGCATCAAAGATGGGGCTATCTTCTTTGTATAGCTCAACGGAGGGGATCAGGTCTGCCGAGATATCTTCCAACTGGCTGATGATGCTCTTGTAAAAGGCTTTATCATCAATGACCAGACGATCTACGTGTTCACCAAAGAGATCGCGGATGAGATAGTTTTCCAGGGCATTTTCTTCAAAAACACAGACAGGAGCTTTGGCATATTTGAGCTGTTTATCGATCAAGCGCCAGGTTTTGGCCAGGGCTTTGTATTCATTGCGAAAATCATCCTCATCATTACCTTCG
>JALNYD010000032.1 GCA_023230025.1 Candidatus Cloacimonadota bacterium
TCATAACAATGATCCTTCCCTGTCATGCTGATCCTGGCACCATTCTTCTGTAGCAAGGCAATGTATTCTTTGCAGCAATACTGGATACCATGATCAGAATGATGGATAAAGCCAGGTGACGGTTTGGCGGTTCGGAGAGCCGTTTTGAGCGTTTCTATGGCTCCATCTGAGCAGAGAGAGGTCTTCAGGGCATAGCCGAGGATCTTCCTGCTGTAATAGTCTGTAACTAAGAACAGATAGCAGAACTTGCCACCTGAAAGCAGAATATAAGTAATGTCACAGACCAAAACCTGATTGACTCGACTGATAGTTGCTTCTTTTAACATATTAGGATAGCTGGGTAGCTTGTGTTTACTGTTCGTGGTTCTGCTATACCGCTTCCGAAGACGACTTAGCATGCCATTGTCTCTCAGAAGATTAAACAGGTGATCTCGTCCTATTTCAATCGGTAATCCATAGCTACCTTCCTTCAACATTTGGCAGAGCTTTCTGGTCCCGACGTAAGGAAGGATGGAGCGGATCTCTTTGACTGTCTGAAGCACCATGGTCTCGAACATCACTTTCTTTTTATCGTTCGCAAGTTTTTTGTAGAAGGCTTGCTTTGAGAGTCCGAAGATGCTGCAGTAGCTGTCGACTCTGAATCTTCCACCCCTTGATACAACTTTTTCTTTGCATCGAGCAAGGCCTGGCTCCAGGGCTTTTTTTTTACTGGAATACCTAAGTCTGTTTCTATCGCCTCTACCATGCTTTCCCAAGCGATAGCACGAAACTCTGCCTCCTCCAGCTCCCGCTTGAGCAAGGCCACTTCCTTTCTAAGAGTAATCAGCTCGGTCTCTTCTTGCTTGGTCATTATTATCACCTTCTTTCCTTTTGATGAGTTCATCCCATATGTGGCCAACCATCTATAGATTGTCAAGTTCCCGCCAATTCCATAGTATTTTGCAGCACGATTGGCAGTCATTACACCTGATTCAATCTCAGATACGACCATCCTCTTAAACTCTTCACTGTATCTAACTTGTGAGTCTTTTGCCTTCATTTCTATTCTCCTTACTCTAGGTTTTTGAGTCAACCTTTTTTAGGACGGGACAGCTTTGATCACAGTATGTCCGGTACATCCCCGATAGTTTACCTCTATTTCAGCACTATATCACCCCATAATCTCCGCATGGTACGGGGGAATTATGGGGTGATATAGTGCTGAAATAGGGGTAAACCGGGGAGCGTGAAGCGTGTTATGGTGAGGCAGAAAACTGTACAGATGCTTCAGACGAGAACTACAATATCTCAAGCTTAAGGATGAAGCTTCCACATTTGCAGATGGTGACATCTGCAACTCTCGAAGAACACTGTACGAAAGAAGCTTGGAGGGATTGGCATGGCAGCCGGTGGGTTTGCTGCATAAAGCCTGATCCCGGCTTTATATGCTGTTTTGGGATGAGCGATTAGCTTCTAATCATCAGTATTGATCGCTTTGACGCGATAAAACATGTGCCTGGCACCTCTGCCTACGCCCTGGTGGATGTAGTCTGTGGTGGGATACGTGATGGGGGCAAGGAAATAGTATTCAGCTTCAGGATCTGCGGAGCCGTTGAAATACAGGTAATAGTAGTCTGCATCCAGGGGCAGTCCATGCTCATCGGTTGATATCGGATCCCAGGAGATATGCGCATCAAAGCCATCCATTTCCAAATAGCAGTTTCCGGATGTTGCAGGCACATACGCCGAGATATAATTCTCCCTGGTTTTGGTCGCTTGATTTGCATCTCCATCCGTAGTTGTTAGACTGACAGTATAGGTACCGGGGTTTTGATAGATATGAGATGGATTTTGTGCATTAGACGTGCCACCATCCCCAAAGGTCCAGTACCATGATGTGATTGGCGAGGCACCCGCCGTGGATTGATCTGTGAAGTTGACACTTAAAGGGGCAAATCCGGATTGGGGATAAGCTACAAAGTCCGCTTGAGCATGATTGGGAGGCTGCCAGCGAAAACATGCACCGGCAATTGGGTAATTGGTGGCTGAGATTACTGCTGCAGTATTGGCAGCGCTGCCCGGAGTGCTGTAAGTCCAGCCATCGTTTGTGTTCAGGGTGGCAAAATTGCTGGCTTCAGCAGCTGGCATTGCCCTCATTCCCACCTGAACCGTGAAAGTACCTGAGCTCTGCATTTGTCCATATACAATGCGCACCTCTGAGCCGGATTCATGAAGTTGTATTTGAAAATTGAAACTCTCAGCGCTGGCATTGCGACGGCGATAGTTTTTCCACTGCACCACCAATACTCGCTCTGGAGCAGTCCCCAGAGTTGCATAACTCAGGCTGGCTCCGGATTGTGCGGCAAGATCCCGGGCAAATCCGGCAATCCTGGCAAGTCTGTCTTCATAGGGATGGCTGGCATTGATGTAATTCAAAGGTGAAGCGTAACTTGAAGATAGCAAATCAACTGATCTTAGGCCATACTCGGATTTCCCCAATCCGATCCACCCATTTGCATTCACTCCAAAGCGATCGTAGACGTGACCATCAAAATAGAAGTCAAAGCCAATCGGAAGCCCGGTGCCATAAGTCACTGTTTGCCCAGCCGGATAATCAGGATTGGTAAAGTTTTCTTCGTCCGTATCGATATCCCCTAGATTGTTTGCGGAACTCAATTCCTGCCATGAAGATACACTGTATGAAAAATTGTAGTCGCCTAATCCTGCCTGGAGCAATGACCAAAACAAAATACCTAAAACCAGAATAGCTTTGCCTTTCATTCTAACCTCTCGCGTGATAATATTTCATGTTCATAACTAATAGTAACATTACCATTTAGTATAGCTTAGCTGTCAAGAGCTTTTTCTGGTACTTCATACAATATACCTATATGGATTTCACAAGGAAGCACTTGTAGTCTTGGATTTGTAACTGTTTTGGCATTTGCAGATTTCATTGATTCTTTTCACGGATCTGCCGGATTGTTCAGTAGGGCTATGCGCTGTTAACGCTTCACTTTACTCCTGTCTATCAGCACGTCTCCATAGGCATAAAAGGGTCCGCTGGCTTGCTCAAACCAGAAATAAATCCTATATAGACCTTCTGGAAGGTCAAAAACCTGAACTCTGCGCATATAGCGTTGGGCTATATAGCTTTCATTGTGGCAAATCTCTTTAACCACATTGTTATTGGCATCTAGCAGCACAATGCTAACCAAGGAGCTGTCCTGAAGTCCAAAGGCGCACCAAAACTCGTTATCGCAGGGATTTGGAACTACGCTGTAAACTTTGTTTTGGGGAACATACGGTGGCCCAACCGCTACTGAAACGGGACCATAGTAATCGCCCTGGTAAAGGTTATCCATTAGCTGCAGCCAATAGTAATTCGTGTAACCCACCCAAAAACTTCCGTCATCTAAACTGTAGGTTTGGGGTTGATCTGTGTTTGTGGCAGGCACATTTTGAATATATACTGCCTGTTCCAAATTGTTGCTTCTGCTCCTAAACAGCCTGAAGTTGCTAAGCCCAGTTTCGGAAGTAGTTGTCCAGGTAACAGTTACCGTATTCGGATCCGCTTCGTCGTAAACCGCAGTAAAGCTATCAAAAATCACCTGCATAAAGGGATCATTTCGGCACACTAACAGGATTACATCAGAACCAGCTTCAAAATCCACTTGCTCTAAAAGCATATCATCAAAAGGTAGCTCTATGTAGGGGTTTGCCTTGTGCCAAGTGCTTCCGTAATAAGCTGATACGAATGGATAGTCCAGATTACTCGCGACTACAATATCCGCCTGTCCGGTTCCCGATAAACCGATGGCAATGGGTTCCACAAGATAGTTGTAATGCGGTAAACCTGCAATGGCAGGATGGTTTATGTCTATATCGTTGCGGATGTTCAGGTTTATGGAGGAAGTGATCACCAAACCAAATATCTCGGTTGGCACGCCGGCTGGAAAATCGTCCCCAAAGCATAGGCTGATGCTTATGACAAACAGCAGGATGGTTAATATTTTCACGGCAGCCTCCCGTTATAGGGAATTACCTTCCACTCCAAAGTATCGCTAAAGGCAATAGAATCACCAACTTCCAAAAATCCCGTAACGTCAAAGGTTTCTATACTGGTGGTAACTACACCTCCACGTTTGGCTATATAAATGGGAAAATCATAATCCGGAACAGTGATCCAGGATGACACCGGCGGAATCTCAGCCCCCGGTTCATCTGTGCAGGAAAACATCAGCACACTAAGCAAGATAAATATCAGCAGAGTAAGCAAGCGGAATTTCATGGCCAAAGGACTCCCATGTTTAGTTTAATAAAAACACTATCTGCAGTATTTGGATAATCGTCAAGCAAAATATGCGTTCTCACTTATTTTATCAGATATTATCACCATTTTTTCAAATCGGCAGTTCTGTGGGTTTCTGACATCACGATTTGTGCAAAACATCTTATCACTTCTAAAACATAAGGTAATCCATATATTCTAGTTCTCCGCCGGAAATATGCATAGATAACAATAGCAGCCTGTCAGTAGGCTTTTGCAGCTGTTTTCCTCATCCTTGGCTTCGGTTTTATGCCTGATTCTATTCGCATTATTCCCAGTATGCCAGATTGTATAAAGGTGTCCTGTTCCTGGAACCCATCTCTTGATGTTACATGATACCCATTGCAGTTGATGCCACTATACTGATAGATGCCAATGCCTCCAGATAGACAAAGACCAGTTGCCTGCTCTTGCCATAGTCTGAGGCAATCTCCCGGATGGAGCGGAACTGCCTGGCGTTTAGCAAGATTAGGATTTCTTCTGCTACCTGAGTGTTGTAGTTCCACTTGCCTTTTTGATGGAAGCCAACCTGCAAACGGGCTACATTATCCATATACTCCAACCCTGGCACAAAAACCAGAATAAGCGGCTGGTGAAATCTCCCAAGCCTTACTTTCTCGATACGGGTTTGGCCTGTCGCTTGCTGCGGATCAAAGATGCCCAGGATTTGGTCAAACACACACTGAAAGGTCAGCTCGTCGAGAGCTTTGTGGTATCTGAATATCTGAAGATGTTTTACAACCAGGGCAGGCAGACTCCATGGCATCAAACGGATTTAAGTTTTGTTGATGATATCTGAAGATATCAGCGAGAGTCCATTCCGATCCTGTAAATCACTCGCATCATAGTCTCCACTGTCACTTCTGGGGAATAGAACCCACCAGAGCTTTGATCATCCACAGTGAACTCAACTTCATCTGCTCTGCCGCCGCGAACCATGACGTTATACGGGGATGGGTAGCTCCCTTTGGGCGTATAGTACTTTGTCTGAGAGCCCCAGGGCAATGTTTCATAGGGTGCTTCATCGATCAACTGCACGTCGGTGATTGTAACACCAAGCATTCGGATGAATGTATCTCGCTGTTCCACAATGCGATTAAGTGCGATTTCACGAGCCTGCTGTTTCGCTGCGGAAGGATCATCAAGGGAATAATTAATCTCGCTTAGGTTATCTGCTTTCTTGTCAGTAAGGATCAGTACAGCTTCGTCCAGCTTACTCAGGTCGCGTAGTGAGATTGATGTATAGATCGTAGCTCGATAGTCCTTTTTATCAGTAAGAAGATAGGAGTTCCTGTTTTTCCCGGAGGTGAAGCTATTGGTGGAAAAGCTTTGGGGGTCGATTCCGATGGTTACCAGGGATGCTGTGAGTTCGCTGGTCTTATCTTTAGCACTGGTGACAGCTGCCCGTAGCGTGGATCCGTAACCTGTCGTTGAAAAGGAAAACTCCGCTTTGTCGGCTTTCATCACCACTTTGCCGACGGCTTCCAGGCAAAGATGATGGTCTGGAAAGAGGATTTTGGGATCCATGTCGGCAGCGAACAGCGAAAAGCAGGCAAGGATCAGGGACAGAGTGACAATCAGCTTTTTCATGATCTCTCCTATTAGATAAGTATTTTGTAACTCAAAATTGAAGATTAAGAATTTGTCAACCTTTTGTCCTGATCCGTGAAATCCTGGTGAACAGAAGTACAATCTGGGTACCGATCTTCAGTGAATAGTAATAATGAGTAATGTCGTACTTGATCTCATAAGCTTTCAGATGATTATCCGCCAGTTCCAGATAATCTACTTTCGCTCCGTTGCGATTGCGCCAGAAGTAACTTCTATGATACAAGGCATGGTTTGCTTTGCGTTTGTGAAACTCGGAGACCACATAGTTCTCCCATAATTTGACGATGTCATCCCTCAGTTGCAGAGGACGGAAATCGGATAGCACTGCGTTGCGGATTCCGTTGTCGTTATAGTATATCCTACGGGAGCGCTTGATCATATCTTTACCTCAAAGCCAAGATAACCTGGTGCTTCATCCTGCCAAGGATAATCCCGAGTTTTACAGGTATAAATTAGATACTACGCCTAATATTCGATTTATACATGAGTAATGATGATATAAATACGCCCATGACACCCATAAAAGGCTATATCCAAGTCTAAACATAGTCCGTTATATCTCCACACCCCATATTAAGAGCGGGCTCTGGGTACTTTGAACACGCCGCCTTGTTCGACACGAACGTGTCGAATCCTATGGGTTTTCATTAAAACTCTATATGCTTAAGGCTCCTTTACTGCTATTATCTTGAAAAACATCCTGGATTGAGTTGGATTGAAAGTATAGCTGGTAAGACTGGTAGAGCTTATCAGATTCAAGGGGCCAGGTTCGAAATCAGGGTGATCCGAAGCGTATATCCGGTATGTTGATACGTTGATTGGGTTACCATTTTCATCTTCAACTACCGCTTGCCAGGAAAGACTGATATCGGCCTCAGTAACTTGTAAACTCAGGTCTTGGGGAGATTGAGGATTCGAGGGCAGTAGAGATGCATAGATGTGGTTTGATTCCACTGATTCCCCTTCCGGATCCAGATATTCGGCTGTAACGAAATATAGATACTCCTGGCCAAGCACAAGATCTTCATCGATATAGTTGTTTTCACCCCAGGGGATTGTGGCATGTAGTATGCCATTGCGGAAAAGCTTGAATTGATGCGGCGTACCCAAGGATGGATTAAGCCAGCTAAGGGTGATACTCTGGGCTGTGGCCAGAGCACTTAGCTGCTGCGGGGGCTTCAAAGATGAAGAGATCTGCTGGATACTGAAATCATCCAGAAAAATAGTGCCGGGAGAATCGTCCAGACCATGCAATCCTATGTAAAAGGCTCCGGAACTAGTGCTGCTAAAATCTACCTGGCGCAGCGTAAAATCTGCATCCTGTGATGAGGAAACTGTGGTTTGCAGGATCTGTGTGGTCATTTCATCTGCCAGACGTTCTCTGCCCAGATACACAAAGAGATCATCCGTCTTTCTGGTGCCGGCTTGTCTGACATGGAAACTTATTCGGTATTGCAAGCCTTTTGTCAGGCTGATGGCAGGGCTGAAAAGCCAATCATCGAAGCTATCATAAATGAAATTCGAGCCCAGTCTTACACTATTGGGCTCAGAACGTGAACTCAGGCTGGAGCTTGACCATCTGGCAGGATCCTCATTGTTATTGATGGAAAACCAATCATACGGTAGCTGAGGGGCTGTGTAATCATCGAAGTTTTGACTATAGGGGAACTCCGTGAGGGTATTCTGATCCATCGTAGTGAAGCAATAGGCAGGGCATTCGGGAGCATCACCCATTGAGTTGTAAGGAACAACTTTCCAGTAGTAAACGGTGCTGAACAGGAGAGACTCCAGATAGTACATTTCATTGGTGATACCAAGCTCAAGACCATTACAGATATTGGTTGGAGGATCATCAGTTCCCAGATAGAAGCGATATCCCTGAGGATTGCCGTCTGCATACTCCCATGAGAACACAGGTCTGAGGGATATGCCAAGACTATTATTGGCAGGGATGGGATCGCTAACAGGAGTGGGTAAGCCCAGGATTTCCAGATTGTCAATGTTGATCCTGCCTCCTTCGGCACTGGTAAAACAATGAAATCCAAAATACATCACTCCCGTTTCAGAGGATATGAAGCGAAGCTCAGCCTCATTCCAAAAACTGGTGGAGACAATGCCGTCATTATAGAACAATTGGTCATTCATGGCATCCGGAACAGGCTGGTTGCCGCGATAGAGTGCCAGTTTTGCCGCTGTGCGGTTGCGATCATTACGGTAGCTGAAACTGATAACATAGCAAGTTCCAGCTTGCACAGAAACACCCGGTAAAAAGAGCCAGTCATCAGCAATTACATCAGAGCGGTCCATGCTCAAAACTCTGGCGACAAACGGGGCTGTAGTATTGCGGGAAATCCAGCTTTGTTCATCCTGATTAGTGTTGTAACAAAGGTATCCTGCTGGCAGATTGGGTGTAGAGATGGATTCATAATCCTCATTGTAGGGTAAGATGTCGATCCATACTTCTGGCATGATACTGAAGCTATACAGCGGATTATCCACACTGATCCCGACAGAATTATATGGTATCACTTGCCAGTAGATGGTCTCGCCAAAAGGCCATATATCTTCGTGAACGTAGTATTTCTGATTGCCTATATCCAGATTGTTGATCAGATTTGTGGGAGGATTGTCAGTGCCGATACTGATTCTGTAACCCAGCACATCACCAGTGTTTTCCCATGTCAGGGTGGTGCTGTTGATGAATACTCCTTCAGCGTTGTCTGCGGGACTTGGGCTATTCACAGGAAGCGCAATAGATGAAGTAACCAGCTGGATATCATCCAGATACATATTGAATCCATGCTGACCGCTCGGTGAATAACAATTGAACCCGATGTAGTAGTTGCCAGTAACAGCAGGATTGATGCTACAGCTTTTCTGACTCCAGATAGTGTTGTTTACAGTCTCGTTATCATAGATAATGGTGTTTAGCTGATCCGGGTCTGGAACTTCACCTATGGCAATTCTCAGTTTACCTGGGTAAGTCAGGAGGCTGTTGCGAATCTGGAAAGAAATCTCATAGTTGAAGCCAGCGTATAGCGTTACAGGGGGACTGATAGCCCAATCATTATTGGTCTCTCCCGGAACAGTATTTCTCTCTATTTTCAAGCACTTGGGGGCACTGTAAGCTCCGGTTTCCGATACCACTTTCCATTTCTTGCCATCAGCATCAAGATCAAACTGGGTCCAGTTATCCGGTAAAAGTCCAGCGTCTGAAGTATCGAAGTTCTCAGAATAAGGTAGTACTGAAATCACATTGTTAAGCATGGAATAGAATGACCAAACCGGGGTGTCAATGGCTTCACCATAGTTGTCATAGGGAGCAACCGACCAGTAATATCGCTTGTCATGCTCCAGGTTTTGGGGAGGTGTCCAGCTCAGAGTGTTGCCAATATCTACTCTATAATAAAGATTGGTGGGTGGATTATCTGTGCCCAGAGACAAAAGGTAGCCTGTAGGTGTACCGCTTTGAATTTCCCAGCTAAAAGCTGTGTCCAGAGGTACGGCAAAGCTGTCTTCTGCAGGGAAGGGTTCACCAATGATGGCGGTACTGATGCCTCGCAGCAAGAAATCATCGATAGCTATCCCGCTGGGACTCCAGCTAAAAGGTCCTCCATAGCTATGGAACATGAAGTAATAAACTCCGCTGGTTGGTGGATTGATATACATTTCGTAATAGTTATAGTTGGCGTTTGTAACATTCTCATCGATGAGGATAGTTTCTTTGGGATCACCTGGATCATCTGAGGTGGAGAAATATGCAGCATATTTGGTGGAATAGGATTGACCGTAGCGGCGATAATAAAAGGACAAGATGTACTGGGTGTCTGCATTCAAGGTTATTCCGCGGCTAATTACCCAATCATCACCTTGTACCAGCGTTTCCATGCCTACGGCTATGTATTTATCGCCACTATGGGGAACTCCATACATACAATGCCATTCACGATCGTCACCATTGGCATTGATGGATTTCCATCCGATGGGTAAGGTATATACATCAGGGATTTCAAATCCTTCGTAGAAAGAGATCCCGGTAAGTGGCTCAGTAGCTTCTGTCCTAAAGCTAAAAATGGGAGCTTGATAAGCCTTGCCATACTCGTCATAAGTTACCACTTGCCAATAGTAACAGGTATCGGAAAGCAGGATATTGGGATTTGTCCAGGAAGTGCTTCCTAAAGGAAGTTCCTCGCCGTCCAGCACATTGGTAGGTGGATAGTTAGAGCCAAAATTTAGCTTAATATGCGAGATGTAGCGACTGGAGTTTGACCAGGAAAGAGAAGTGGAAGTTGAGATCCCGGTGGCATTATCAGCAGGACTAACGGCACTGACGACAGCCTTGTTGTGTCGTTCCAGGATAAGATCATCCAGATAGATATTATTACCATTGGCACTGATAGCCTTGATTACTACGTAATAAGTTCCGTTCGTGGGGGGATTGATCAGAAAACTGTATTGGTGCCAGCCGGATGTAGATACTGCTGGGCTAAGAGCAGTACTGCGATGCACAGTGCCCAGGAGCACTGGAGATCCATTCAAGTTTGGCAAACCATTACGGTAGATTTCTATCCTATCCGCGCGTTCTAAATAAGCTTCATCACGATGCATCCAGAAGTTTACAGAATACAGTGCATCTGCCTGGTTCTGAATCTCAAGCCTGGATGTACTAATAAACGCCGATCCCGTGCTGTTGTTGCGGCAGTGATATCCCATCATGCCACTACCGGCATGGCTGGAGCAAATCGGGTATTCACCCTCGGTTAAATGTTCAAATTCGATTGATCCATTTATGGCAACGCTTTGATAACCATCAGGAGGAAAGGCTTCGTGATCAAAGGATATGCTAATGGGGTTGGTACTAAAATCTACGAACGGGTCTCCATAGAAAAAGCTGATGGTATCGCTAGATTGTCCTATGTTTTGGATACAGACTCCGCTGGGGCTGCCATCAGAGAGAAATGGATAGGGATTGGTGGTGTTATTTATGGCCGTCCGGTTAGATTGGGCACTCATGTATGCGTTGTTCAGTTGTCCGGTACTGGTTGGGGAACTGGTAGGTCTGTAAACATAAAATTCATCGGGAGGTCCATCTGCATTGCCATTTCCACAATCAGTTTTTACCCGCCAAACCAGCAATCCTTTATTGGGTAAAGATGATTCAAAGAGACCGTAATTGCGTCTGTATTCCACTAACAGGTATTCGTTTGGGGTATTGGGCGAAATGATTCGATATGCGACGTTCGTAGGAGTGGGATGATTCAGGGGATTTAAAGTGTAGGTCTGATTGGGGCTGATAATGGGGATATCAGCTATCCAGCCAAGGTATTTCCATTTGGTAAAGGCACTTGTGTGTTGAGGGGGATTTTGATTGTGCGACATTACATCCCAAAGGCCAACTGGTTCGAATATGCTTTCTTCCGAGTAGTGATAGTAGTCTGGTGCTCCCAGAGTGTGAGTAAACTCATGACATGCAACTGATACTCCGGAGATGTATTCAAGTCCCAGATTGTATCTGGTTACGAGTATCCCTCCCAAGTACAATCCTGATGCATGCAATGAAGATTTATGGGGCCATAGAAACTTGCCACAGCCTTCGTGAGAACCGCGGATCATGAATATTACATTGTCTATCTCTCCATCATCATTTGCATCAAAATCCACTCCCGAGGGCAGCATTGGATTCACATAGGCTATTGCCCCGCCGAATAACTCTGCCCTTCTTTGGAAAAAATTGTCATCTGTCAAGCCATTGGGGTTGCTTTCTTCATTATATTGCAAGAAGTAACTTCGAGGTTGATTGTGCTGATAGGATACGATAGTAGCTTGATTCTGGGTGGGAAGAAAATGGGATATCACATCCAGACTCTGGTATGATTCCTCCCAAAAGTAGTTACGCATACTTGCTATGGATGTAGTAGTACTATTGTACATTAAGTCCTCATCCGCAGTTTGGGAGGTATATTCATCCTGATCGCTGAAGCGGATGTAGATGATAATGTTGTTCAGAGTGCCTGTGGTGCTAGAGTTTCGCTCATGCTCTCCATCAAAAAGCAGCCGACGCTTGGCAGAGTAATGCTCATTGGAGATATTGAGGTGGGGAACCAGGCCATAAGCGGCGGGATTATCTTTACCGGCAATGGCGTTTCCTGCCACCAATTCTTTTCCTTGCTTTTCGGCATATACAAAGTATCCGGTTTTTGGGTGTTGAATAATTGTATAGCCATCATTGTCGTGCAACCAATTGTGAAACTCATCGCCACTGGCCAGACACTCCAGGACAGTTCCATCAGGTTGTGTCACGGTGCTGGGAATATCATTCAACCAGGCGCACCACAGGTTTACGGAAAGGATCCAAAAGATAAAAAACGTTGCAACATACCTAAAATCGCGCTTCATAACTGCTCCTTCAATAAAGTATTTGATGTAAACCCAATAATTTCCAATTTGTCTTAAGTGTCAAGCCTATTTACCAGATGCAGAACTGAAGTCATAAAAAAGCCCCTACCATCAAGGCAAGGGCGATATTAGCAGGTGCTTAGTTGCTTCAGGATTCGATCTTTTCCAGCACTTTCAGCACCATCTCCATCAGGGTTTGGGCTGCTGGAAGTTTGTTGTAGAAATAGATAAAGGGCTTGCCCTGATCTCCTGAAATCACGATGTTAGGCTCCATTTCCAGTTCTGCCAGAAGATCGAGGTGATGATCAAAGATCATTTTTTCCAGCTGATGTCCCTGGAAGATGGGGGTGATCTTGCCACAATCCGGGCAGCGGAAATACTTCATGTTTTCCACCACACCCAGGATATTCAGATCCAGTTTATGGGCAAAATCTACGCTTTTTTTCACGTCCAGGATGGCGATATCCTGAGGTGTGGTAACGATGATCGCGCCATCTACCTTGCCCAGAGTCTGCACGATGGATAGCGGTTCATCTCCGGTTCCTGGAGGGCAATCAATGATCAGATAATCCAGCTCGGGCCATTCGAAATCGCTGAAGAATTGCTTGATCAGTGCCATTTTCATGGGGCCACGCCAGATCAGAGCACTATCTTCAGAAGAGATCAGCGACGCCACGCTAAGTACATAGAGATTGGAGAGGGCGGCGATCGGAGCTGGCATCCCCGAAGCTTCATCCATGGGGATACCCACGCCCTCGATTCCGGTGAGCTTGACCACTGAGGGTCCATGCACATCGGCATCCAGAATCCCCACGGTTTTACCCTGCATAGCAAGGCCATAGGCGAGGTTTACGGCTACAAAGCTTTTACCTACGCCACCTTTGCCGCTCATCACCATGATGCGATGTTTGATTTTACTCAGGTTATCCGCTATTTGTTTGTCTTTCTTATCTTTGTCTTCAGCCATTTACTTTTCCAATTCCTTGTTTATCCAGTCCAATTGAGCTTCAAGCTCCTTCTTTTCTGCTTCCAGATTTTCTCTGTTATATTGATAGTCTGCGCGGTAGGGTGCGCTTCCCTGCCAGCGTCCACGAAATCCTCTTCCAGCTCTGCGGCCAAAGCCGAAGAAGCCGCCTCTACCACAAGGACCCATTCCACGTCCGGGTCTTCCATCGCCCATTGGGCCGGTTCCATCACGATACGGCATGTTAAACTCCTTCTTTGAGTTGATTGTTTTGATAAGCTTGATACGCTTCGCGAATGCTCATGCCACCCGCACCCACGTAGATCTTTAAGTTCATTTGGGAAAGGATGGCTGCGGCATTTCCCCCAGGTCCGTTTCCTGTAATCAGTATGTCCGGAGCTAGATCAAAGATCAATTGGGAAGTCTTTGGCCCCGCTCCGTGTGCTACCTGTTGAATATCACGGTTATCTGTGCAACTGAGAGTCTCTGTATCCTCGTCGTAAACCAGTATATAATCTGTACGACCGAAACGGGGATCAATCTTTGCCTCCCAACCATCACCTGATGCGGTAAAAGCAATCTTCATTGTATCTCCTTGAGGCTTTCCCATATCTTTAAAAACATGGGTTGCCACTTTGTGTTGTTTTGTTCTGTGACGCTTTGGCCATTAGTTATGGCTATTTGAAAGTCCGATGAATAAGGTAAATCAGCCAGATGTCTGATCCCTTCCTTTTGGAGCCAGGTTCGAATAGTTTGGCTGATTTCTGGATTGATATCGGCTTTGTTGATGATGCAGGCAGCGGAGATCTGGAACTTTTGGATAAGTTCCCAGAGTCTGGCCAAATCGCTTTGAGCGGAAAGGCTGGGTTCGGTTACCATCAGCACAATATCTGCTCCGGATAATGAAGAGATCACCGGACATCCGATGCCAGGAGAACCATCTACCAGAAGATAGTCTTTTTCTTCTTTTTTGGCCAGTACCTTGGCTTCATTCTTTACTCTGGCAACCAGCTTTCCGGAGTTATCTGCGCCTATCCCCAATTTTGCATGCACCAGACTGCAATTGAACCTTGTATCGCTAGTGTAGCAATTTCCTACCAGTTGTTCCGGAAGGCTTATAGCTTTCGTGGGGCAGATGTGATAGCAATATCCACATCCTTCACAATCCAAAGCGCTTACTTCATATACACCGTCTTTGCGGCAGATGGCGTCAAAGCGACACTTCTGTGCGCATAATCCGCAGCCAATACACTTGGCAGGGTCGATCTCAGCTTTGATCCCACTATAGAAATCCTCGCTCTTCCGGGCAGTTGGAGAAAAGATCAGGTGCAGATCAGCAGCATCCACATCACAATCTGCCACTACCAGGTTTTCCTTGGCAATCCAGGCCAGTGCTGATACCACCGAGCTTTTGCCGGTTCCACCTTTTCCAGAGATACACACTATTTCTTTCATGCGATACCCTCCAAGTGCCGGATGATCATACAAATTGCTTGATCTACTTCCGGGAAACTTTGATATAGAATCTCGCCTTGAGAATAACTCTTTGCTATTTCGCGGTTATGAGGGATTTTGGCCAATAGAGTGATGTGTTCCTTATCCAGATAGTCTAAAATATCACTATTTCCAATACCCCAGCGATTTACAACAACACCGAAGTCTATTTCCAGATGCCGCATTGTTTCCACTGCTAAACTCAGATCATAGAGGCCAAAGGGAGTTGGTTCGCTGATCAGGATGGCATAATCAGCCGTCTTGGTAGCCGAGATCATGGCGCAGGATGTGCCAGGAGGACTATCCAGAATCTGGTACTTGTGATTCTCGAAATGTGAATCTGCATAATCTAAAGCTTGGCCGATCAAAGGAGAAGCCTGCTCCAGACCAATATCCAGTCTGCTTTCCACGAAGTCCAGATTACCCGAACGCAGATGCCTGATCTGCCCCAAGGATTGCTCCTGCATCGGTAAAGCGTTATCCGGGCATAACTCGCTACAAGCATAACAAGAATGACAGAGTTCGGGGAGTACCATAATGTAGTCTCCCAATCTGATCACCGCGTTATACCGGCAATGTGTAGGACACTTCCCGCACAAGCTGCAGGATTTCTGATCCCATTGGGGAACCATGCGGACTGCTCTGAGATTCTGGACATCCTGGCCGGAAAGAAAGATTCCGCTATTGGGCTCTTCCACATCAAGATCCAACAAGGCTGTACTATGGTTTTCAGCAAGCTTGAGGGCAAGATTCACGGCTAGAGTAGTCTTACCGGTGCCACCCTTACCGCTGGCTATGGCTATTCGCATTAGTGATCACAGCGATTGTCGCCTGCCTCCAGCTTGTTGTTAATGTACATCGTTACGATGTCCGTAAGAGGTAGTGGACATACTCCCACGATTACTTCAATACCGTTTTGCTGAAAAAGCTCCTGGGCTTTCATGCCCATGCCGCCTGCAATAACGACGCTTACGCCAAGTTCATGTAAAAAACGGGGGTGAGAACCGGGCTCATGTACCGGAGGATCAACGGTTTCTTGTTTGCTAATCTTGCCATCTTCTATTGTGAATATGGCAAAAGCTTCACAGTGTCCGAAGTGGGAACTGAGTTCATTTTGGCTTAGTGGCATTGCTAGTTTCATGTTTTCTCCTGAATTATTATTCTTCTGCTATCTGCATCTTCTACAGCGTCTGCACCCACGGATAAAGCAGTTGTTCAGGTTGATAATCTTCTCTGATCCACAGGCAGGGCATACACCTGGTGTATCTTCATCCACCGGAAGATTAATGCGATGCTGGCAGTCCTCACATAGGAAATACTGCTCCTTCATCATTATCTCTCCTCCTTCAATCAGGAAGCTGCGACCTTCTACCAGAGCGGTGCTCAGCTTCCTGCGGGCGGATTCATAGATACGGGTTACCGTGGGACGGGAGACCTTCATCATTCCGGCTACTTCTTCGTGGATTTTCCCTTCGTAATCAATCAGTCGCAGGACTTCATATTCTTCCAGGTTCAGCACAACTGCTTGTCCAAAACGATGCCTCATCCACATGGGACGAAAGCCTTTTACTATGGGCAGTTCGTGCAAGATCCGTAAACTCTTGTTACGTGGCATCAGGTCTCCTTTTACTACAGTGCTTTATCGGTTTACATATGAACATATGTTCAATACTCCAAGCCATGGCTTTTTTGTCAAGTCCAATCTTCACTGGCATTCCCCCATTTTTAATCCAGCCTGACTATTATAAAGAGTCACCGAAAATTGCAAATCCGCTCACCGAAAATTGCAAATGCCAAAACATATACATATCCAAGAATCCAATTGCTTCCATACGTAATCCG
>JALNYD010000285.1 GCA_023230025.1 Candidatus Cloacimonadota bacterium
TTTCATTTGTTTCTCCTTGTCTTGGAACGCCATCCCGGAAAGGATAGCGGATGGTAAGCATTCAATGTGAACCAGGTAACAGACAAACGCAGATAGCTGAGCATGGCATCTCCCGGAATGTAACTTATTCATTTACGTCTTGCTTACCGTCCAGGCACAGCAAGGTTATTCAGACTGGCATATAGCTATCACTCTTGGCAGCAGGCAGATCAAGCAGGCCTGGCAATATTTGTGAGAGGGCAGACTAATGTCAAGCGGAATAACGTGTTACACATAAACATTTCACCGTCAAGCACTATGTATCACATTGATTAGATTACCATTAGCTGATCATGGCACACTATCCGGCCTTGTGTGTAATAGTAATGAATATTTAAGCTGTGATAAGCCCCGGAACTGCTGTCCGGGACTTTGTTGTTTATAAAGTAAGAATTGTCAGGATCAGGGGATAATCTTATGCGCCTTAACCTTGAAGAAGGCTTTATCGCCCAGGTCGGATAGAGGAATACTCAGCGAATTCTCCTCGGTCTGAGATAAGACAGTAAAATCCTGGTAAGGATCCGAGGCATATTCAACTACATAATAGTCTGCCTGTATGGATGCTCCCAAAGGCGTTTGGATAACTGGATCCCAGGATAGCAGCAATTGATCTGCAAGCACTTCCATTTGCAGATTTTCGGGTTCATTTACACCCCGAACAAAGCTGTATGTGATCAAGTTGCTCTGCTGGAACAAATCTGGAATGCGTTCCACCCAGACTCTACCCTGTTCCTGATCGACCTCTGGGAACACATGGATCAGATTGGCACTGCGATAGTTACGCACCGTGGCATATTCCGGATCATCGGTGTACATGGGATAGTATCTGCCATCTTCGGTGCGATAGCTCAAGCCCCAGTTGAAGCGATCGGCAGCTTTAGTATATTGGGTGCTGAAATACATATCCAGGGGCTCGATATTCAAGGTCAAATCCTGGATCTGCCCCACAGGTGTGGTTTGAGGATCCACATAAAGAGGAACCGGATGAATCACGCCGCCATTGGAGATATCCAGTTGGGTAGCCCCCGACGAGAGAGATATGGTATTTATCAGTGAGAGCAAGCCAAAGCTTGGATTATCCGGATTATACCAGGCAGTGAATTGAGGATCGTTCATAAGCAATGACAAATCACAGCTCATGATCAGGGTATTGCCACTAATGGTGGATTGAATCGCGCCAATGCGATTAATGTCACTAATAGAGGTTCCGGTGATCTTATACAAACCTGCGGTATAGATCCCGGCGACATTTATATAGTGTAAAGCCCAGGCTACCGCACCAGGGGCATAAGGATCATCCAGAGTGGGATCGCCAATACCAACCATGTAGGAATAATATGGCCCAAAGAACCCTCCGGAAGTGGGGAATCCACCGCCCCGGCACTCCAATCCTACAATCAGCTTGCTATCAGATATGGTCATATATTCAGCTACAATATCATGGTTCGCTGAGGCTTGATCATTGGCCGGATCATCGTTGACTTTGGTTAACAAGTTCAGAGCTGGTGTAGCGGAGGATCCCGTGTAACGTAGGGGAACAATGTGCATTGGAGCACCACCAACTTGCTTGCGCAGACCATAATAGGTTCTGCCGGTTCCGGCATTCACCATCGCCTGATAGGTTCCGGCACTTTGCAGCGAGAGATCCATCTCGGTATTACCGCTGCCTGAATTGTAAACCAATCTATTGGTATTGATACTGCTTTGTGAAACATCCGTCCGCAGATAGACATTTCCAGCGGAGTTTTGCTCGCTAAAGCGGATATTTTGCCATTGGTCGATACTGAGAGCGGCAAGATTGCTGAAGATCACAAGAAGGAACACACTGATGTATTTCATTTTCAACTCCTTAAGCTTTTGGCGCAACAAAGATGAAAGGACTGATTGTGTCAAAGAATATTCCGGTATAAAACGCAAATATTGACCGCTCTGTTGATATTTTGCCACGAGCATGGAAAAAGCCCGCCGAAGCGGGCTCTATATAGGCTATGGGTATTGATTAGATCAAGCCATCTCTTTTCAGCATAGCATCGGGATTCAAAGGACGACCCCGGAATGCTTCAAAGAGTTCTTTGGGATGGAAGGCATTGCCACGGGCAAGAATGTATTTGCGGAACTTCTCTGCCGTCTCCTGATCAAAGATGCCCTTTTCTTCAAAGAGACTCCAGGCGTCTGCTTCCAGAGCTTCTGCCCATTTGTAGGAGTAATATCCGGCTGCATAACCGCCGGCAAAGATGTGGGCAAAGGCACAGGAAGTATTGGTTCCGGCATGCACGGGCAACAGACTGAAGCGCTTGGTAACCCGCTTTTCAAAGGCATCCACATCGTCAATCGTCTGAGGATCAGTAGTGTGCCAGGCAAGATCCATAAAGGCGTAGCGAAGCTGGGTGATATTGAAGTTTCCGGCATTGAAGTTCTTGGCTGCGATCACTTTATCAAGCAACTCCTGGGGCAGGGGCTCCGAGCTTTGATAATGTTTGGCAAAGAGATTCAGAGCTTCCTTTTCCAGCAGCCAGTTTTCCATAATCTGACTGGGAAGCTCCACGAAGTCCCAAAGCACGGAAGTGCCGGAAAGTCCGTGATAATAGCCATCTGCCAAAAGCGAATGCAGGGCATGACCAAACTCGTGGAAGATGGTGCGGGCTTCATCCAGACGCAACAGCGAAGGCTGAGTATCAGTAGAGGGTGTAAGGCTTCCTACTATCATTACCTGCGGTCTGCGCATGCCATCGGGATACAAGCCCTGGCCGAACAAGGAGCTCTTCCAAGCGCCACCGCGTTTGGTTTCGCGGGGGAAGAGATCGATATAGAGGAGACCAAGGTATGCACCATCGGCGTCATAAGCTTCCCATGTTGTTACATCGGGATGATAGACCGGAACGTCCTGCACTTGTTTCATTGTGATGCCATAGATCTTTCTGGCGACTGTAAAGAGGCCATCGATCACGTTCTCCACCTTGAACCAGGGTCTAAGCTCTTCGGGATCATATTGGAAGAGCTTTTCTTTCAGTTTATTGCTGTAATATCCCCAATCCCAGGATTCAAGAGTTTCGATGCCATCCAGTTCCCTGGCAAAATCAGCCACAGCTTCCACTTCTTTCTTAGCCGCGGGGAGGGCTTTTTCATAAACGGTTTCCAGGAAGTTCAAGGCATTCTCAACCGATTCCGCCATGCGATCTTCCAGAACGTATTCGGCATGGTTCTTATAGCCCAAAAGCTCTGCTCGTTCCTGGCGCAAAGCCAATGTGCGTTTGATGATTTCCTGATTGTCAAATTCATCATTGAAGGCGCGGGAGGAATATGCCCGATGCATCTTGTGACGCAGTTCGCGATTCTGGCAGTAGGTAATAAAGGGACTGAAGCTGGAGGGCTGCAATGTGAATACCCATCCCGAATCCTTGCCTTTCTTTTTGGCGGTAAACGCTGCTGCTTCCAGGACGCTGGCAGGCATGCCTTTCAGATCTTCGGGATCGGTGATGTGCAGTTCAAAGGCATTCGTGGCATTGAGCACGTGATCACTAAACTTCGGAGATAGCTGTGAAAGCTCCATGGCAATTTCGGTGAAGTGTTTCTTCTTGTCATCACTGAGGAGTGCGCCACCACGAATAAAGCCCTTGTAACGACGATCAATCAGGCGATAGCGCTCAGCAGCTTTGATGGCTTCCTTGTCATTGATATCCCCGGGAAGCTGTGGTTGGGGTTTTCCCTTGACTTCCTGATCGTAAACGGCTTTGACCCGCTCAAAGATCTT
>JALNYD010000286.1 GCA_023230025.1 Candidatus Cloacimonadota bacterium
GAGGCTCTGATGTCCTTCACGCTCAGACTGATCGAAAAAGCTCCTAATTGCATAGTAACTCCTTATTACTGGTTTGGTACTGATACTCTTTCCTGAGTTCTTCCTCAGTTCTCACAAATCACACTCCCATAGTCATGCAGATGAAGCTATAAACATCGGCTATCAATTCCAGGCTCTTGGTGGTGTTGCTGGTGCCGTGAGATGATTGAAACTGAGTGTAAAGCAGTACTGGATTGCCCGGATCGGCTTTTTTCTGCAGGGTTGCGGCGAATTTGAAGGAGTGTCCCGGTATCACTCTATCATCATGATCAGCGGTAGTGATCATGGTAGCAGGATATTTCTGCTTAGCTTTGATGTTGTGTAGCGGAGAGTATGCCAGCAAGTTCTTGAAGTGTTCTTCCTCCTCCGGATTGCCATATTCCGCCATCCATCCCCAACCGCAAGTAAACTTGTGGTAACGCAGCATATCCAGTACTCCCACCTGGGGCACAGCCACTTTATACAGATCAGGACGCTGCGTAAGGCAGGCTCCCACCAGCAGCCCCCCGTTTGAGCCACCATTGATGGCAAGCTTTTGGGAGGAGGTATAGCCTCCCCGGATCAGATACTCGGCTGCCGCAATGAAATCATCAAAGACATTCTGTTTGTTTAGTTTCATACCTGCTTCGTGCCAGGCTTCGCCATATTCATTACCCCCACGCAGATTGGCAATGGCATAGATGAATCCTTTTTCCAGCAAGGCTACCCGGGTATCGCTGAATGAAGGCATCAGCGAAATACTGAAACCACCATATCCGTAGAGCAGGCAGGGATTGAGACCGTTTCTTACCATCCCCTCCCGATAAATGATGGTAAGCGGGATCATGGTACCATCCAGGGAGGGATAAAAGACCTGTTCGCTCACGATCTTGCTTACATCTGCCTTTATGGGATCGCAGTGGAAGTAAGTGAGTTTATTATCTTTGATATCATAATGGTAGTATTCATGGGGATGGATGAAGGAATCAAAGCCAAAATACGCCTCATCTTCTTCTTTCTTCAGCACATGCAGATATGCCGCTCCCTGGTAAGGCATCGGGATGGGATACAGATAGTTACCTGCAGTATCAAAGACCTCGATCTGGGAGCTTACATCTTTAGTAAAGATCGCCAGCAGTTTGCCTCCGGCTAACTGGGCACTTACCAGCAGATAATCCCGTTCCGGAATGATCTCTTGCCAGTTCTCTTCCTGCGGGCGGCTGAGATCAACCTTTAGCAGACGGAAATTGGGGGCATGCTTATTTGTATACATATATACAAAGCCATTTTCATAAGCATCAAAGACAAAAGCATCAAACTCGAAGCCTTCAAAGAGAGTTTGCCAAGGGCTATCTCCCTCTGCTGCCCGATACAGGATTCTGGAACCCCTGGTGCCTTTAGTGGAGTACAGAAAGAGAGTCTTTTCGTCGTCCGATACCCAGATGTGGTGAAAGCGCAAGGGATCATCGGGATCTTGATAGATCAGTCTATCTTGAGCATTGTCTTGGCCGAGTGTATGATAATAGATCTTCATGTTGGCATCCTGGCTCTGATAGTCCTGCGTATTATCATAACGGGAGTAGAAAAATCCATCCTTCCACCAGTATGCTCCTGAATGGCGCACATTCGTGATCTTATCCGGTAAAAATGCCTTGGTTCTGCTATCCATTGTCCAAATCTCGCCTGCATCTGCGCCGGAAGGAGAAACCCTGAAGGAGAAGTAACGATAATCCTTTGAATACCCGCACCATGACGCACTGGTGGTGCCATCCTCAGACAGCGTGTTTGGATCCAGGAATACTTCCTCGACCCCGTCTAAAGAGGCTTTACGATAGAGCACCCACTGATTCTGCAGCCCGTCATTTCTGCTGTAATAATACCAATCTCCCATCTTGTAAGGAACGCTTTGTTTGGGATAATCGATCAGTTCCTTTAGACGCTCCAACATGGCTTTGCGATGAGGATACCGGCTCAGAAAACCCTCCGTGACGACCTGTTGCTCTTTGAGCCAGGCTACGGTTTCTTCCGCGCTGTCATCCTCCAGCCGGCGATAGGGATCTTCGATCCTGATTCCAAAGTGTTCTTCGCTTACATCTTCCTTGGGCGTAATCGGATAGTTTGGTACTACTTGCTTCATCATTTCTCCTTCTTAAGTATCCTGTGTGAGCATATGAACAATTGTTTCCTGGTAGCACCGAGTGTCAAGATTTATGTCCGAAATCCGGGACATCATCACTTTGCATGTCACGCAGCTATGGGTAGTAAGCGCTTGATGGAAGGGGTGCAGGGGTGCTTGGTGCGGGAGTGCAGGAGTGCGGTTATCTGGTTGTACTTCTCGAGTTCATTGCAAACAAACCCAGTTTTCTCTCATTCAGCTTGTGATCAAAATCTCTTTTACTCTTACTCTCTTTGTTCAAAAAGTGTTCTAAAAGGAGTTACATGCCCGATGTGATGTGGATAGCTGCTCATCTACTTCTGCTTGTGATGTGCTTGCGCTTCCCAGCAATTTGCTGGATATTGCAAGCATATCTCAAGCATATACTAGTAGGCAAGGACTCTTATACAAAAGATTGGATACGCTGTAGAATATGAGTAGAATATGAGTAGAATATGAGTGGAGCACACTGTGCGGTATCCCAGTATCTGGGAACAAATCAGGTATTTTTTTGTGAAATGTCCCTTGCGAGCTCTTCTGCGAGCGCCGCACCTTATCAATCTGATCTGCTTACCTCATAGACGGAGCCTTCGCAATGGTAGCCCAGTTGGGAGTAATAGCCATCGACATCGGACATTACGTAGACTGTGGTATGGGGATGGTCTCTATAGATGATTTCCATGAGTTTGCGGCCGAGATTCTGCCCGCGGTATTGGGGCTTTACAAGAAGGTCGCAGACGTATATATAAAAACCACAATCTTCCAAAGAACGGGAGTAACCGCAGAGGATCTGCCCATCATAGGCCACATAGGTGATGGAAGCGGCCAGAGCCTCCCGGTATTTGGCAGAAACAGAATCCGCCCAATAGCAAGCCCAGTCTTCGCCTTCTTCTTCCAGCATTTGCATGAGCCGGGCCTCGTCTTTGCTTTTGTCGTAAGATCTGATCTTCAAGGTAACCTCCAGGTGCCGTTTGTAGATAGAGTAGGGGATTTGGAGGGAATGACCAGAGCATTGTTTAGTTTTAGGGTTTTAGGGTTTTAGGGTTTGGGGATGTAGGATTTCCGGTGACTAGTTCACAATTAGGATTAGATTTTCCTTGACTGGATAAGGCTATTTGAAAGCTTGAAACAAATGACATAAATCAAAGTAAATAAAGGAGATTCCCAATGAAACGTAAAGTTATCATCATGGGCGCAGCAGGACGTGACTTCCACAATTTTAACGTCTTCTTCCGCGACAACAAAGATTATGAAGTAGTAGCATTTACCGCTACTCAGATCCCCGGTATTGACGATAAGAAATACCCTGCCGCACTGGCTGGAAAGCTCTATCCGAAGGGCATCGAAATCAAACCCGAAAGCGAACTTAAAACCTTGATCAAAAAGAACAACGTTGATCTGGTTGTTCTTGCCTATAGCGATCTTCCCTATGAGGTTGTGATGCACAAAGCTGCTCTGGTCAATGCCACTGGTGCAGACTTCATGCTGATGGGCGCAGAAAATACCACCATCAAAACCACCAAACCATTGGTTACCATTTGCGCAACCCGTACTGGATGCGGAAAATCCCAAACCACCCGTGCGGTTGTAAAAGCCCTCAAAGCCCGTGGACTG
>JALNYD010000033.1 GCA_023230025.1 Candidatus Cloacimonadota bacterium
CGTTATGAACCCAGGGGATATGCTTGTCGCCAATGCCCTCGATGCGGTGGCCACCAAAGCCATTATTCAACAAGGTTGGGCATTCAAAGGCTTCAGCAGCAGTTGTTTTCATCAGAGGATGGATTCTTTTCAGATAGTCTCCTGCGGCAATGGTTCCCGCCGAACCAGTTGCACTCACATATCCTGAGAGCCGGTTCGTGGGCTTTTTCAGCATCTCAAAGAGCTCTTCAATGGCATTTCCGGTCACATGATAGTGCCAGAAGGAATTGCCAAACTCATCAAATTGGTTGAGGATTACATATTGAGGATCAGGACGCAGCTCGGCACACTTGTCATAGATCTCTTTAACGTTGGATTCACATCCGGGAGTGGCATATACTTCCGCGCCAATTTCCCTCAGCCAGTCAAAGCGTTCCTTACTCATCTCCTCCGGCAGAATTGCTACAGCAGGGCAATCAAGAAGGGCACAATCAAATGCACCGCCCCGGCAGTAGTTCCCGGTGGAAGGCCAGACGGCTTTGTGAATTTCCGGATCAAAGGAACCGCTTACCAGACGAGGAGCGAGACAGCCATAAGCTGCTCCAACTTTATGCGCGCCAGTGGGGAAATACTTGCCTACCAAGCCGATGATCCGGGCTTTCACGCCAGAGATTTCCGGTGGTATTTCCAGATAGTTTGGGGATCCAAAAAGACCTGTTTGGATGTTGTTTTTCCAGGTAATACGGAAAAGATTAAGCGGATTCATATCCCAAAGACCAATGGGCTGGATTCTGTCCTTGATCGTCTGGGGGATTGTTTCAGGATAGATTTGTTGGCGGATGGTGGGCATGATGATGCCACGGGCTTTACAGCGTGCAGCGTTTTTCTTTGCCACCACTGGGTCAGTTTTCACTATTAGTTTTGGCATTTATACTCCTTATGATAATAATAACATTGAGAACAAGAGGGGATATGAAGAATTACAGGAATATCCAGGTGTACTGTAGGTTGGTCTGGTCATCAGTACTTGATTTCTTCTCATATCTGAATCTCTCATCTCTGTTTCCTTATTTTGAACAAAGAGGGAAAGAGAGAAAGAGGGGAAGAGAAGGAATAGATAAACATACTGGTTCCTGGTTTGGTAATCTGTATTGCGTTTCTTCTCATGATCTTAACCTAATCACTTATTTCTCTTGCTATCTTTAACTCTTTGTCAAACACATCTCGTCTTCTCATGATTTCTGTGTCACATAATACTAAACTCTTGTGGACTGGCCTGGGCTGGGGAAACCTGGGAAAAGCCTCTTTACCCCATCATTCAGTCTTAATGTATGAAAGTTAATCAGTAAACCTGTGGGCTTATTACTCAAGTTCAGATAGCTGATCAATTGTGCTTGATGGATGGGTAATATATCGCTGACAGCTTTGATCTCGACAATTACTTGGTCTTCTACCAGGAAATCTGCAATATACATCGTATTCAACGTAGATTCTTTGTAAGATAAACCAATACAACATTGGGAGATGTATCTCACATTCTGTAAGTCAAACTCATGCTGGAGACACTCCTGGTAAGCTCTTTCCAGCAAGCCGGGACCCATTAATTGGTGCACCTCAATGGCACACCCGATTATCTTATAACACAGATCATCAAGAGCTTTTTTATCTACTGGACGCGACATAGACACTCCTTTTGTTTTTGAACAAAGAGGAAAAGAGAGAAAGAGATGAGGAGTAATGATAGATTGACCTGCTGGTTCCCGGTGAGGTATTCAGCTTTGCGTTTCTTCTCATGATCTTAAAACCTAATCTCTCTTTTCTCTTGTTCTCTTTGTTGATACTATTCGTTATTGTTGCTACTTCTGGGTTTGCTCATAAGCACTGAGTCTTTTCTTTTACTCGTAGCTATCATCTCAGTTTCCTTTTTGAACAACGAAGAAAAGAGTGAAAGAGATGAGGAGTTATGATAGATTGACCTGCTGGTTCCTGGCGAGGTAATCAGCTTTGCGTTTCTTATCATGATCTTAACCTAATCTCTCTTTTCTCTTGTTCTCTTTGTTGATACTATTCGTTATTGTTGCTACTTCTGGGTTTGCTCATAAGCACTGAGTCTTTTCTTTTACTCGTAGCTCTCATCTCTGTTTCCTTTTTGAACAACAAAGAAAAGAGGGAAAGAGATGAGGAGTAATGATAGATTGACCTGCTGGTTCCTGGTGAGGTAATCAGCTTTGCGTTTCTTCTCATGATCTTAACCTAATCTCTCTTTTCTCTTGTTCTCTTGTTCTCTTTGTTCCATCACCTTAACGTGTGAACGATGAAAGCTTAGTAACGGGCTGGCGCACTTTGCTCATGAAGATCATAGCGGCGATCACAAACGGTTTGTATCCCGCTTCCTGATATGTATGCAGGCGATAGCGTTCAAACACGGTTTTTGCCACTTCTCCATGTTCACAGCTGATGCCACTGATATCGGCTGGTAAGCAGTGTTCATAGAGTGCATTGCCCGCTTTGGTGATTTTCATCATATCTTCGGTGCATTCCCAATCCATGTGCCGTTTGTTTTCGGCCAGGCAGTGCTGTTCAAGATCTTTCAGCCCCTGTTTATCTCCCTGTTTAAGAAGTTCTGTGCGTTTCTGCATAACAGCCATGGGAGCCCAGGATTTGGGATAAACGATATCCGCATCCTTGAAAGCTTCGGCCATGCTATGCACGTGTGTGAAGGAGCCACCACTCTGATTGGCAAAGGTTTTGGCTGTATCCAGAGTATCGGGCAAAAGATCATATCCCTCCGGATGAGCCAGGACTACATCCATACCAAAGCGGGTCATCAGATTGATAACACCCTGTGGCACAGAGAGCGGTTTGCCATAGGAAGGTGAATAAGCCCAACTCATGGCTATCTTCTTTCCCTTGAGGGCATCCCAGCCGCCAAAGTAATCCTTGAGTTTGAGCAGGTCGCTCATGCTTTGAGTGGGATGATCCAGATCGCATTGCAAATTCACCAGGGTGGGACGTTGAGCCAGCACACCATTGGCATGACCTTCGGATACAGCATCAGCTACTTCCTGCATATATGTATGTCCTTCGCCAGGATACATATCGTCGCGAATCCCGATCACTTCAGTAAGAAAGGAGATCATATTCGCGGTTTCACGAACAGTTTCACCATGAGCGATTTGGGACTTCACTTCATCAAGCTCAGATAGAGCCAAGCCTAATCCATTTACTGCGGAAGCAAAGCTAAACCGGGTGCGGGTGCTATTGTCCCGGAAAATCGAGATGGCAAGTCCATAATCAAAAATGCGCCAGGGTATCTTTTTCTTGTGCAGCATTTGCAGCATTTCTGCTACCAGCATTACTGCCTTCAGATTGTCGAGGCTGTTTTCCCAAGTGAGCAGGAAATCTCCTCCAAACAAATCGGGAGCCAGAGACTCCAGTTCTTGTAAACGCTTATTAAACTCTGTCATTTTATCTACCTCTGTTATGTTATGAATACATTATATGTGCTGCTGCCTCAACGGCATCTACAATCTGCTGATAGCCAGTGCACCGGCAGATATTACCCTTGATGGCTTCCCGAATCTCAGCCCTACTGGGATGATGATTTTTGAGGAGCAAAGCTAATGCAGAAAGCACCATCCCGGGAGTGCAAAATCCGCATTGAATTGCGCCGGCATCAATGAAAGCCTGCTGCAGGGGATGTAAGCTGCCGTCTGGATCAGAGATTCCTTCAATAGTGATAATTTGTTTACCCAAGACATCCTTCAGCTTCAATTTGCAACTGCGTTTCGCTTCACCATCAACCAGTACGGTGCAGCTTCCACAAACACCTATGCCACAGCCGATCTTGGTTCCGGTTAAGTATAGGTCTTCTCTCAACCAGGTGGAAAGGATCAATTCCATTTTATTCTCCGGAATCTGGTGTTTAATGTTATTCACGGTAATCATTGTTGAGCTCTCCTGATTTTGATGGGTTGATGGTTATAGCGTTGCCCTGTCGCCCGATAAATTGCATTGGCGATGGCTGGAGCTGTGATTTCCAGAGTTGGTTCTCCAATTCCTTTGGCCTTCGAAGGCGAAGTAGGATCCGGGTTTTCCACAATGATCGCAGTCATTTCTGGCAGGTCGGTTGCCCGGTACACGCGGTATTGATGATAGTTTGTAGGAATCGGGTTGCCATCAATGAGGGGAACTTCTTCCAGCAAACCATATCCGGCACCCATTGTCATCCCGCCATAGAACTGACCTTTGACCATTTGCGGATTGATAGCTTTGCCAACATCATGGGCCGCAACCAGATTGAGCAACTTGACCGTTCCGGTTTTGGGATTCACTTCCAGTTCAACTGCCTGAGCCGCATAGACCCAGGTGAAATAGGCATCGCCATGACCGGTTTCTTCATCCCAGCTTACCCGGGGAGCCTGAAACACACCGAAGGCATAAGGATAGACCTGACGATTGTAACAAAGACGGATGGCCTCTTCCCAAGAGCAGATCAGCTCTCCTGATGCGTCCAGAATCTTCGCATCGATAAATCTTTCAGCCGCTTTGCCATATACATGCATCAAGACTTCCGAGATAATACCCCGGAGTTTCTTGCAGGCATTGGTTGTTGCTCCGCCTCCCAAGAGAGTGCCGCGTGAAGCTACAGTTGTACCTCCATCGGGAATATTTGAAGTGGATGGCTGGCGGTAACGAATGCGATCCAGGGGTAGCCCCAATTCCTCAGCAGCGATAAGGATCATCGCAGATTCAGAGCCCTGGCCATTTTCGTGCACTCCGGTTTCGATCAGCACGCTGCCGTCTGGTTGGACATTGATAATGGCACTGTTAAAATCTGTACCTTCAGCTCCCAAACTCATACCCCGATATGAAATAGCCAGGCCAATGCCATACCATTTATCCTGATTGGGATCTCCAAAGCTGCATTTCGAGCGTTTGGTTTCATAATCAATTTCCTGAAGCACCTTATCCATCACCTCTTTCAGCGAAACGATATGGGTGTCCAAAACCTGATTTGTGACGGTGGTTGAGCCCTGTTTGACCATATTCAGACGCCTGAACTCAAGCTCATCCATGCCCAGTTTTTCAGCGGCAATTTCCACCAATTGTTCGATAGCCCAGTTCACCTGAGGTGAACCAAAACCACGGAAAGCTCCCGTGAATACATTGTTTGTGTAAACTCCATAGACATCGCAATGCACATTGGGTACTTCATAACAACCGCAACACTGTACCGTGCTACGCCAGGTTACCCAGGGTGTCACGCTACAGTAGGCTCCGCTATCGGCAACCATGCGCACCTTGACAAAGCTGATCTTGCCGGTTTTCTTCAACCCCATGCGATATTGCATCGTATAGGGATGCCTTTTGTAGCTTTCCCGCATGCTCATTTCGCGGCTATAAGTAAGCTTTACCGGACACTTCATCAGATATGCACATAGCGCTGCCCGGGCACAAACCAATGCCGCTGTATCGTCCTTGCCGCCAAAACCCCCACCCATGGGCACTGTTTTTACTTCCACATCTTTTAGCTGCAAACCCAGGGTGGACGCCACAAAGCGGCGAGTGCTGAAGGGATGCTGCATGCTGCCAATTACTTCCATCACTCCATCAGCTCTCAAATGGGCAAGGCTGCATTCTGGTTCCAGATAGGCATGTTCAACTCGGGAAGTACTGAAGCTTTGTTCGATAACCAGATCTGCTTCCTGTTCGCCACTTTCCAGATTCCCGGTGCGGACACAGTGATAGTTGCAGATATTTGTGCCATGTTCTGGGTTGATCAGCGGGGCATCAGGCTGCATGGCAATCTCAGGATCATATAGTGCTGGTGATTCCTCCAGCTTTACCTGGATTCTGGGCAGTGCTGCCAGGGCATGCTCTCTGGTATCGGCAACTACCAGGGCTAAAACGTCACCAGTGCTACAGATACGATCCAAAGCCAGGGTGGGATAATCCCGAATGATTTGGCCAAACTTGATTGCACCGGGAATATCCCGGGCAGTGATTATCCTTTTCACCCCCTCCAGCTTCAAAGCCTCTGTGCAGTCAATATCAAGTATCCTGGCGCTGGCCATTTCTGCATGCAGTGGTGCAGCATGAAGCATCTGGGGCATGGAGTAATCATCAGTATACTTGGCCTTGCCGCTTACTTTGGCATAGGCATCATTTCTAAAAGCAGGCCTCATAATAAACTTCCTTTGTTCAAGCTTCAAGCTCCATCAGCTGCATTACTCTGGTTTGAGTAAGCTCTACAAGCTGCTGAAGCGTAATTTTACCAGATCTTACCAAAGCCTCATATACGGAACTAAACAGAGTGCCTATCCCGGCAATGCCGCAGGGCACTTTTTCGGGTTGGTTTTTGTAACGATCTTTGTCCGGCAAAGTGAAAGCACAGTGATCGCTGGCCAGAATATCAAACACTCCATCCTGAAGCAATTCCACCAGCATTCCCCGAGAACGCTCGCTGCGAAAAGGAGGTGTGCAGATCAATCGATGCGCATCTTTGGCTTTGAGATCATCTTCATTGAGTAGCAGATAATGGGGTGTTGTCTCGCAGCTAATCCCCGAAAACTGCTTTTTAGCTTCCTGAATCAGAAGCGCTGAGTTTGGGCTGGAAACATGGACAATGTGTACTGGATGCTGGTGCTTTAGTGCCAGATCCAGAACCTTTTCCACGGCAATGAGTTCGCAACGCTCCGGACGGCGCAAAGTATGATCAAAGGGATGCCGGAAAGGGTGCTTTTCGGAGTAGTGCTGCACAGCGTCATCATCCTCACAATGGATCAGGAACCGGGTCTTTTGATCAGAGAGATTCTGCATCCAGCGCTCCAATTCTGTATATGATCGGTACAAGCCCTGAGCCCGGTATGTAGTATAAAACTTCAGATCAATGCCCTTGCCCAATAGAGGTACCACTTGTGAGACATCATCCCTGGTGGGGGTAAGATGCCAATACACAGGAGAGCTAAAGTTCCTGGCGGCATGAGATTGCATTTCCTCCAGGTGCTGTGCCAATGAACCAGTATCAGGCTGTGTCACAAAGACCCCCATGCCCATCAGAGGAGGATTTATCGGATCATCAGGATTGTGGCAAAGGCGCTGCAGATCGGCAAAATCATCTCTGAGAGTATAGCCACCAATGCGCTCTCCCACATGCACATGAAAATCCAGATAACCCGGCTTAATCGGCAAAATCCACCGCCTGAATATCCTTTAGACCATGTCCGGTTAACATGAGTACAGCTTTTGCGCCATTTCTGATCCAGGCTTGTTCCTTGGCTTTGAAATAAGCCGCAAGAGTAGAGGCGCTGGAAGGCTCACAAAAGGTTCCGCTACGCTCTGCCAGCATCTTTTGAGCCGAAAGAATCTCCACATCACTCACTCGAATTGCCATGCCACCGCACTCCTTGAGAGCTCGAAAGGCAAGATGAGCCGCCGAGGGAGTTTTTACCGATATCGAATCAGCCACAGTGACAGGATTGGCGGCATCACGATAATAGCCATTTTCCAGATAACTGCTAATGGCATCCGAGCTTTCAGCCTGTACTGCAACAAGAACTGGCAGTTGCTCAATGATTCCTGCCTGACGCAGATCACTGAAGGCTTTATGGATTCCACTCAGAATAACGCCATCACCAGTGGGTACAAAGATATAATCCGGCACTCCATTCATCTGGATGAACAGCTCCAGGCCGGCTGTTTTCTTCCCCTCAATGGTATAGGGATGATATGCGGTATTGCGGTTCAGACATTCGTGCTGGGTAGAATATTCCAGAGCCTGGGCAAAGGCATCGTCATAGCTGCCCTCAACCTTGTGCAATTCAGCACCATGCACTCTGATCTGCACCAATTTAGCCACCGGCGCTTTAGCTGGGGTAAAGATTATCGCTTTGAGCCCTGCTGCAGCACAGAGGGCTGCCAGAGAAGAAGCCGCATTGCCGGTGGAAGCGGTAACGATCTCACGGATACCAAGACGCTTTGCCTCTGCTACCACGAGGCTGGAAGCGCGATCCTTGAATGATCCACTGGGATTCACGCCATCAAACTTCAGGTACAAAGGTTCGGCCAGCAAATTGGCACATTCAATCAAGGGAGTGTTGCCAACTGGCAGATTGGGATAGTAATCCCGGTTTAAAGGTGAAAACAGATCACACAGCTCGTCCATTTTCTGCTGCTCAGATGCTTCAGGGAAGGCGTTCAAAAACTCATCCCAAGTCTGCTTGATGGCATCATAATCAAAGATTGCTTCCAGGATCCCCTTCAGGGGCATTCCGGGATGATAATCCTGACTACAACTCTCACAAAGGTAATGCAATCCGGCAGGATCAAACTCCCGCCCACACATGCTACAGCGCAGAGTGCTTAGATAACTCATGCTTTCAGAGTGTGGATCAAGGCTGCATAAAAAGCTGCAGCTTCGGTGAGATGCTCAATCGGCGTAGCTTCATTGGGCGCATGGGCAAAAACTTCATTACCCGGTCCCAATCCGATGCAGGGGATGCCATGCATGCCGGCGATGGCAACGCCATTGGTGGAAAAAGTCCATTTATCAATCTTGGGAGTGCGTCCAAGACTTCCCTGATATGCCTTTTCAGCGGCAATAAGCCAGGGAGAATCAACCGGGGTTACCCAGGTCGGGAAATACTTTTCGGTGGGATACACAAGGCCGGTGAAGGCTGCTTCTTCATAGACCAATACTTCGATCCTGGCATCGGGTTGACCTGCCAGGGCACAGGCCTCACGAACTTCAGCCACAGCACTATCTTTGGTCTCGCCCCAGGTAAGCCTGCGATCCAGGTGGATGCGAGCACTATCCGGTACAGCACATTGAGAAGGGCCGGTGAAATATACTTCGGTAACAGTCACACTGCCTTTCCCCAGAAAGTCATCTGTATGCAGGCGTTCATGCAGCTTTTCGATCTCCAGGGCAATGCGGGAAATCTTGTATATGGCATTATCTCCACGTTCTGGAGCAGAACCATGACAGGAGAGCCCCTTTACATGCACCTGCATTTCCATACGTCCGCGATGACCACGATAGATATTCATATTGGTAGGTTCGGTAACTACCACCAGTTCCGGTTTGATCTTGTCCTCTTTGATGATGTATTGCCAGCAGAGGCCATCGCAATCTTCCTCCATCACAGTACCGGTGAAATACAGTGTGAAACCTTCCTGTAAACCCAAATCCTTGATGATGCGAGCAGCGGTGACCATGGATGCCATGCCGCCTTCCTGATCCACCGTGCCGCGTCCCCAAACCTTGCCATCTTTGACATGAGCATCAAAGGGATCAAAATCCCACAGGCTTCTATCACCTGGATACACTGTATCAATATGAGCATCAAAGGCTATTACCTTGGGTCCGTTTCCGATCCGCCCGATCACATTGCCCAGGGGATCAATGGTCACTTCATCAAAACCGGCAGCTTCCATCTCTTTCTTGATGCAATCAATCACGTCCTTTTCCTTGGTGCTAAAGGCGGGAATGCGCACCATATCCATCAGAAAGCGCACCGTTTCATTCTCATAAGCTTTTGCTTTTTCAAAAATATCTTTATACATCGTTCCTCCAATGCTGAACCAGGGAGCTTCCTCCCTATCCAGCCGGTATCGTTATCTTTTAGAATCTATCCCAAAGAGCTGCTGCCAGCTCACGGCTTTCAGCCCTAAGCTCAGCTTCATCAAGATTTAGCAGCAATTCACCTTCCCACATCAGGAAATCTCCCCGGCATACTGTGGCTTCGATCCTGGCCTGTGAAATGCCATAGATCAAATGCCCAATCCAGGTATCCGCATTCAGAGGGGTATGAGGATCATAATCCACCAGGATGAAATCCGCAGCGGCTCCTTCAGCTATGGTACCATGCTGTTTACCCCAATACTTCTGAGCTATGCCGGGATTACCTGTGATGAGAGTGCTGGCGATTTCCATGAATCCCGCAGAGGGATTACATTGCTTAAGGTGTTGCGCCCAGAGCCCAACCCGCAGCTCTTCCAGCATATTAACGGTCATGGCATCAGTGCCCAAACCCACGGTTACGCCCAATTCACGCATTTTGCAGATATCGGCAATACCCACAGCATTGTTGAGATTGGATTGGGGGTTGGTGACGATTGCAGCGCCTTGTTCTGCCACGATCATCATCTCTTTGGGATTCAGATGCACACCATGTGCCAGGATGCTTTGCCTATTGATCAGACCGTGATCACGAAGGCGTTCCACCACCCGTTTGCCATAGTGCTCAATGTTATAGCGTTGATCACTGTCCGCTTCTGCAGCGTGGATGTGGGTGCCACAACCGCTTTCCTGCACCAATCTGGAGATCTTGCTCAGGCTTTCATCACTGAGGGTAAATGCTGCATGCATCCCAAACAACGCTTTGAGCTGAGGATCATCGGCACTGCTCTTGATGAAGCTCATGTTTTCGGCAATACCTTCTTCACAACGCTGCTGACCATCCCGATCCGACACCTCATAACAAAGATTGGCACGAATCCCGGCATCCTTGACTGCCTGAGCAACTTGCTGCAGGGAGCCAGTGATGGCATATGGAGAAGCATGGTGGTCAATAATGGTGGTGCAGCCTTTACGAATTGCATTGAGCGCGGATATCAGCGCTGAAATGTATGTATCACGCAGGGCCAGCTTTTTGTCCAGGCGCCACCATAGATTCTCCAGAACCTCGTTGAAATCTTTGGAAGGTGCAGCTTTCCCCAGACCTGTAACCAAGGTTGAGTAAAAGTGATGATGCGCATTGATCAACCCCGGCATAAGGATCATGCCATGGGCATCCACATGTTCACATTGCTCATCTTCCAGCTCTGGGGAGGGAGCAATTCTACTTATTTTGCCGTCTTCAACCAGGATGCTATGCGCATCCAGATAGGGTTGCTCTGCCACAAAAGTTAAAATGTTCGCATTCTTTACAATGTATCGTTCCATATGTCTCGTCCTTAGTTTATATTTTGGGGATTCAAGACTAAAACAATCTACATTTTTGTCAATGAGTTATTTGCTGTACAGGATCCCTTGGGTTTGGAGACTGCCGGATTTTGGCTGGCACGGCATGGAGTATGCGACACTTGTGACTCCAAAGCTGAACTAGGCGAAGGCTTGGTTGCCCGAGTGGAGAATTGCAAACGTCTCCGCCTGTGGTGACTCTTTGTAGCTTCAGGAAGCAGAGCTAGTAAATCCCAAGCGACAAGATGTCATTCACAAGCGACAGAATGTCATTCTCAAGCGACAAGATGTCATTCTCAAGCGACAAGATGTCATTCACAAGCGACAGGATGTCATTCTCAAGCGACAAGATGTCGCTTCCACTATTCTTCCCCGATGCATGACCACTAGTTCAGCACTACATCACCCCATAATCTCCGCATGGCAGGGGGGAATTATGGGGTGATGTAGTGCTGAACATAGCGTGAACCCGGGTGGAAGAAGAAGCAGGATAGCTAAAGCTATTTGATCTTGGTAATGGTCTTTTGCAGGCTCTGATGTGGAGTGCGGATGCGCAGAATATATATGCCAGATGCACAATCGCCTCCTCTGTCATCCTTACCATCCCAGATAAGATCTTGATGGCCGGCTTTGAGATCGCCAAGTTCCTTTTTGTACACCAATTGTCCCCGAATATTAAAACACTCGATTGTGGCCGGAGCTGATTTCTCTGCATCCCAACTGATGTTGACCACATCTCTGAACGGGTTTGGATAAGCATTCATGGCCACCTGAGCCGGAGGAACCTCAATGGGAAGATCAAGAGTTGTCCCCAAAGAATGCACCGAGATCCCAAATATACCATCGGCACTGAGCAACATATCATTATAAATGGCAAGATCAAGGGATCCGTGAGGTTGATGAATGCTGAAAACCTCCTCTGGAATTAGAGGATTATCCAGACTGACCACATGAATCTGATTGGACATTTCATAGCTTTGAATCAAGTGAGAATGGCGGTATTTGATTGAGCATAAGCAGCCTTTGTGCATGATATCGCTGAACATCGTGTGCCGGGGCCGGGGAACACCATGATCCAATTCCAGGATGCTGTAACCGTTACCCAGAACGTAGAGATAATCTCCAATGCCATCAATCATATCCATTATCGAAGAAGGATACATTTTACCCACAGTGCCATCCCGGAGCCAATATACCATGATGGGATAGTAACCCCATAGCGCACTACCTCCCAAACCAATTGAGTAAACACCCCCGTCAGCCACATAGAAATCCAGAAACAGAATATCATAACCATAATCTGAATCATGATAGCTATAGACAGTGCCAGGTATGGGAGCTCCATTCTCTGGTAAATCATAACAGGTGACCTCAAGATTGGATCCCAAAAAGAGCTTTCTGCCTTTGACGATAAAGACATTGGCGTAATCTACAGGTATTCGATCAATCACAATGGGGTCCAAAGGATTCTCCACATTGATGGTGCTGAGCCAAGTGTCATCACCTTCTATGCTTATGGTATAAAGATTCTGGGCATAGCCACGACACGTTCTGGTGGATCCCTGATTGGGAATGCTACCGCCTGCAGTCAATTCGCCAGAGCTGCTGATCTGCATCCATTTCAATTGTCCATCACTGGTGAAATAAGCATTGTTTTGCCCAGTAGGGATATAGATATTCGCAATCTCAGTGCCATCGCAATACGTTGATAGCAAATGCGGAGGGGGGCTGAGATTGGAGACATCCATGATGGCGCAAATCAGCGTACTAAATGAAAATAGCAAACGCCCATCCCGAAGCTCAAAGAGCAAGCCACTTTGAAAGGATGAATGAGATAGATCATAATGGCCAATCTTGTGCAGATTGTTTTCCGGATCCAACCGCCAGATCTGCACCTGTTTGTTTGCCCCATAACCCAACAGGATATTTCCATCGGTAAGAATACTATTCATGTGATAAGCGGGAGAAAACTCGCTGACCAGGTTTGCTCCGCTTTGATCATAATCATAGAGGCGGACATAGGCATCCGCTGCGCGATAGATCAGCTTTCCCTGGATCTCACTCACATAATCAATCACACAGTCTTCTGTTACAGAGACCACCTCTGTGAAGCTCTTATCATCTTCATTGAAGCTCATCAATTTAGCGGTATTGTATTGAGAGTGACCGCACCTGACGGCAAGTTTATCTCCCGCAACCCACATATCCCAAATGCTGGCCAGGGTGTTTGATGTACTAAGATGCTGAGGAGCTGCTGTATTAGCTATGTTCCAAAGATCAATGCTGCCATCTCCATTGCCCAGCACGAGATAGTTTTTGAACATAGTGATACAATAGGTCTGTGATACCCAGATCTGACCGATTTGCACAGGATTATGAATATTGGTGATATCATAGATCTGCACATAACGTCCTTCCAGGAAAATCAGATAATTCCCCCACACCAGAGGGTCTGCCAGGATTTTGTAATAGATGTAACTGGACATTGAGAATGTATCACCAGCTTGAGGATAACCGGGATTTGTGATGTCCCATATTGTGATATGTGTAAGTCCTGAAGCATATGAAGTATCATAAGGGTAACAGGTTATCATCCTGGTATCCGAAAAAGAAGCATGCCAAACCTCTTGGTTGATCATGGTTTCTACGATGGGCTCGCCATAAAGGCCAAGGCAGAGGATAAGACAGATAAGCATCAGATATGTTTTCATAATTTGGATAGATATGCAATTTTTGTTCCTATACGCAGATTTCCCGAGGGAAACCGGGGCTTTGGAAAAGGAGTCTTGACAATAAAGTGGCATTTTGAAGCTTGCGTTTTGAAATACACTTCAATATGGAGAACTTATGCACAAATACTACATTGCAGCGGTGGAGTTTCCCACCATAGCTCTGGCCTTGCTTTTGATTTGGGATGGATTCGGTCTTAGTTCCTGGATGGGATTAGAAGCCCTTTTGGGACTCTTTCTGGCCTTTGTTGGTTTTGAACTTCATCTGATCTATCATCGCAAAGAGCGCGAAGAGAACCAACAGAAGCGCTGTGAGAAGGCAGCAAAGATCAAGCCTGATCCGGCTCATAAAGGTAAAGCTTGATTTCTTCTGTTTTGCCCTTGAGTAATTCGGAATGGTGATACTGGAAACTGGGCACTAATTCGGAACCAAGCCTGGCCAGGCAAGCCTCTGAAATCATCAGCCGGCCTGGAATTGCAGCTTTCTCCACCCTTGCCGCTACATTGACGGTGTCGCCAATCACCGTAAGATCGCGCCGTTGGTCTGTCCCCACATCACCTTGTAACAGCAGTCCACTATTGATCCCGATTCTTACCTGGATTTCCGGCTCATGATGCGCTAGACGAATGCTATTCATCTGGACTAGTGCCTCTTGCAGGATTTTGATCCCGGCTCTCACCGCATCCGAAGCATCATGGAAAACTGCCATAATGGCATCACCGATAAATTTGTCGATATCACCGTAATGTTCACGGATAACTACTTCACAAATCCCAAAGAGGTCGTTGAGCATCTTTACAACCTGCATGGGTGGATTGGATTCTGAATAGCCAGTGAAGTTCACCACATCAAGGTATAACACACTCATATCCACCAGTCGGGTAGTCCCCGAGGAAGGTTCCGACCCCAATGCATCTTCAATGCTACTATAAGTGGCTTCAGACACGTATTTCCTGAGCATGTTGTTGAATTTTTCCTGCAGAATGCGGTAGTCTTCCTGATGGCTGATATCGCGAAAGACCTCAATTGCTCCCACCAGGCTGCCATCATCTTCCAGCAGAGTTGAAACGTGGGTCTCAACCGGAAATCTGCGGCCACACTTGTGTTTGGGATAAACTTTGGCACTCGTTTTCCCCCGATTTCGCATGGCTATCAAAAGAGGACAAGCTCCCCGGCATAGCAGGACCCCATTCTCGTCGATATGATTCAAGATGTCATCCCGGCAGCTTTTGCCTATAACCTCCTCCGCACTATATCCGGTGAGCTCTTCAGCTGCTTTGTTCCAATATAGAATTATCCGATCGGGATCTACGATGTAAACCCCGTCATAGAGACTATCCAGCATCACGCGGAGCTGGGAAGATGGGTTACTGAGTGCTTCCAGAATCTTCATCCTTATTCCTTGTTTAATGTTTTGTTATGCAAGCTGTCCCATCCCATTGATTCCACTCATCCACTAATCCCAAACCGGATTGTTACGATGAATACAAACTCTTAACATAGGCTTGTGCATAAACAACGGGGACATGGTGCAAGACCCTGCCTGTTTCGTCAATAGCTTTGTGAAAAGCGGGAAGAGCCTGCCATCATCCGCTATTGATTTGTCCGGACTCCCCCCCTTACATGTGCCATTGGCGCAGGCTTTCTTTCTCTTTCTCGAACAAGGCAGCCAGGTGTTCACAAAAGCAAGAGCAAGGGGAGAACGTCGTAAGCCAATCATGTGCGGATTCAAGCAATGGGCATGCATATAAACAAAGCTATTGACACAAATCCGCATTAGCTTTTTATGACTTGGATATATTAGAAATTCGGGAGTGTAAACAATGAAAATACCGGGAACAAGCTGGAATCCGACCGTTACATTGGCCAAGTTGTTTGAAGAGCAGAATCAATTCTTTGATGCACTTGCTACCTATGAGATGATTGCCCAGAACGATTCTTCTCCTGCGATCAGGGAGAAGATTGAAGCTTTGCATGCCCGGATTTTGAACGATCCAGCCAACCGCTATGACCCCCGCATTGAGAAGCTTTTCTCTCCCGAAGAGCTGGCCTATTTGAAGATACTTTCCCATCAGGGTTTTGACAATATGTCGCGTACGCTGGAGAAGCTTAATGAAGGTATCGCTGGATCTGAGATCATCTTTGAAGAAGAGGAAGTTCTTGCTGAAGAATCTGAGCTGGATGCTCTTTCCGAAATGCTCCGGGAGATAGAGCAACAGGCTCAGTTGAGTGTGATCGAAAGTACAGGGGAATTCAGCGAGCTCACTATCGGTGATATGTTGATTGCGATCCTATCCCGCTATGACCGCAGCAAAAAGCTGAGCCAGATCAGTGTGTCTGAATTGGTGAGCCTTTTCATCGATTTACAGAGTCCCAAAAGCAGATGAAATGATCAAAGAGCCTCACAGATACAATCGCTTTTGCCTGAAGTGCACCCGCCATTGCAAACAAAATGAGAATGTACTGCTGATCGCTTGCCCCCGTCATGATCCCATCCCTGTGCAACTTGAGATAAAGGTTCCGGGTTTGGGAAAGCCACGCTATAAGAGTTCCTGATGCGCATTATCAGCGGAAAGTTCAAGAAACGCAGGCTTTATGCGGTTCCCGGGCGAAGCACTCGTCCTACCACTGATTTCAATCGGGAGATGCTCTTTAGTGCCTATCAGGATTATGAGGGAAAGCGAGTGTTGGATCTATATGCGGGAACCGGATCATTTGGTCTGGAAGCTCTTTCCCGAGGGGCAGTCTGGGTAGATTTTGTGGAGTTTGCCAGCCCG
>JALNYD010000287.1 GCA_023230025.1 Candidatus Cloacimonadota bacterium
TGCTCAGATTGGCCAGCGGGCTGAGATCGCTGATCTGGTTGTAACCAAGATCTAGATAATGCAGATTACTTAGATTTAACAGCGGGCTGAGATCGCTGATCTGGTTGTTATAGAGAATCAGCCATTGCAGATTGCTCAGGTTGGACAGCGGGCTGAGATCGCTGATCTGGTTGTAACCGAGCATCAGTCCATATATATTGCTCAGATACTGCGCTCCTTCGATGCTGCTAATGCCATACTCATCAGCATCCAGATTCCCACTTAAGGATTCCAAATCCTGGATGCTGGGCTGATATCCGGCACCTTGGCCCAATGCATAATTGATCGCCATGCGGAAGTTATCATCCGGGATAAGTGCCGGAGTGCCTTCCACCGTGATGCTGACCGGGATAATCAGTTCCGGTTCATTCACGGCATTGGAGGAGACCACGATTTGATACTCATAGCTGCCCGAAAGGCTGCCGGTGGCATCTATATATAGGTAGCAGAACATAGTAGAATCCGCTTCCACCATGCCATTATCAGGATCAAGGAAAAGGCTGGTATCGCGGTCTCGGAGCAGACTGCTTTCCCGTTCCGATTCTTCGGGTCTGGACTGCCTGAACTTTTCCATCCCGGGCCTGGATTCTCTTTCCGGGCGCAATTCAGCGGTCACGCGGGGGCGAGGGGTTAGAGCAGTAGTGGTTTCCCTACGCACATCCTCGATCGAAGCAGTCCAGTTCAGCGCTGCATTTCCGCTATTAGTGATTTCAAGCTCCACTTGGTCTGTGCTATCTTGCAGCAGGTTATGCTCGATAAACTGGGGAGTAACGGCTATATATGCTTCTTGGGGGATTGCCTCGATTGCATCCACAAAAGTCCCAGGTGTATCGCCAAGAATGGGACGCACCCGATAAAGGTTTGTGGTAGTGATGGGACTGAGCCAGGCATAGCTGCCGGAGCCATCTTCGCTTTGCAGGCCGATGGGACTCCAGTTTGTGCCATTGGTGCTATACCAAATCTCATAGAAATCAGCATCTGCGACAGCATCCCAATGGATAGTGCGTTGAGAGCCATTGATGGAGTAAAATACTTCACCGAGCTCTGAAGGTGGAGTCTCCACAAAATCCGTAGTCAGATAGTGTGAGATGGCATTGCTGAGAATCTGAATACCTTCCGGGCCAATCCAGCCTTTCAAACGAGTTTCGTTGTTCTGAGTCCAGAAACGAAGCATGTGAAGGATACGGGAGTTGTTATATAAGTATTCCTTTGGGCAGGACGGAAAGGGATATTCTGAAACATCCCAACTACTGTAAATTGTGTTGAACCGATATACAGGGCTGTAAATGTCCGAACTGTCAGTGTAATATGTGCCAATACTACCGCTCATCACTTTCCAAAACACACCCTCTCCAAAGTATGATGCCAGCATGTCAGCATCTTGTCCCAAATAGTCCTGGTAGTTTGGAATGAGGTTAACACTTTGCGTTAAGGGATGATTGCTAATCTTGGAAGTAAATGCTCTTGTATTGTTAAAAGCTGGATAGAACCCCGTATTCATTACTCCATTAGCCAGGCCCAGAGCCACAGGCAGGGCTACACTCTCAGAACCCACAATAAACTCTGTTCCAGCCTGAGTAGCTGCTTCCAATTGTTGTGCAATGCTATTGAAAGCTGTAGGGGCAGTATTTCCATAGCCCATGAAGTTTGAGATCACCACAGCGAAGTTGTTCAAGTTTTTCTGTCCGGAGCTGATCTCGTCAATATCGATTATCTCATAATCAGTAGTAATTGTATTAAGCACATTGATAAAGCCGGAATCATAGGCATTCAGGTTGTCTTTGTCATAGACCAAAAGAGCCACTGAAGAGGGGATAAAATATTCCCAATCCAGATAGGGATAGCCCTCGTTATAAGTGGGATGCGCTGCCCAGATCGAAGTAAAATCCCAAGCTTCAAAGATGTTGCCTTGATAAGGAGGAAGCATCTGCTGGGCAGTGAGGCCTTCACCTCCGGCTGAGGTTGTTTGACCGCTGCTATCGAGGTTCCAATAACTGCCGGAAACCGAGCCCAAAACACTCCGTCCGATTAAGCCGCCTGTGTTTTGCGTTCCGACAACCTCACCATAGCTATAGCAGTTTTCCACAAAACCCTGATAGTCATTGGTGCCCAAAAGACCGGCAACATAGCGGCTGCCTTGAACAGAAGCTGCTGAATAGCTATTCAGGATTTGGGATGCGGCATTGATGCCAACCAGACCGCCCACAGCATTCTGACCGTTGACACTCCCCCGGCTACAAGAAGAGCTCAGAATGGATGAATCTTTCAGATATCCGCAAAGTCCGCCAGTGGCAAAGCTTCCGCTTACTTCGGCATCCACACTGCATTGGCTGATGGAACTGCTGAGCTCCAAGGAACCTGCCAACGCTCCACAATTGGATGCTCCCAATACACTGCCTTCCACATGGCAATTTATGATCTGGCTATGCTGAGCCACAGCGACCAGGGCAGCGCAATAATTCTGCCCGGTAACATTGACTCCGCTAAGCCGGATATTTTTTAGTATCGCATTATCGGTATAAGCAAAGAGAGCTTGATAATCCACAGCAGGAGCTGCTGTGAACAATCCCAAGATAGCAAAATCTGCCCCATCAAGGCTTCCTGTAAAGGGATTGGCAGAACTACCGATAGGTTGCCAGCCGGTTCCCTGATTGTAAGAAGCAAGGTCGATATCGCCGGTTAATACAAAATGGGCATTCGGATATTGCCGGATGCGATTCAATTGATTTGCATTTGCTATCTGATAGGGCGAACCGGGGTTTCCGGAGCCGCCGGCAAATTGTGCCCAGATTAGAGTGGGACAGATGATAAAACAGGCCAAAACAAGGCCCAGCCAGTTGCTGTTTCCAATCTTCATTGGATCCTCCATGTTTGTATTAATTGATTATTATTTCTGGGGTTGAGGTAGGATTTGTAGGGTGTTATTATATAGCTTATAAATGATCGCAGCTCTGAACAGTAAAGCTGTTGAAGCTGCAAGCTGGATGAAGTCAGGATGGGGATTGATTTGAGTGCAAACTGTCCCTGCACAATATCCTGATCGGATTTGGTTGCCAGTGACCATGCCAACAAAATATTAAAAATCTTCTTCTTAACGAAGAGCAGTTCAATGCAAATAGCTCGCAAAACACCTCACAATGGGCTTTCCAAATGATAAACACCGCCCATAGCCATAATTGGTTGAACCATTATCATTGTCAAGGACAAATACCAATAATCTTTACAGTATACAGCGGCCAACTATGGATATTTTTCCACACTGGGGAATACATTGTTGAAGCAGTGTTTGTTATGGATGGGGCGATGCTGCTGAGAAAGTTGGGGAAGCTCTATGGTTGAGCTGATGATGTTTTTAGGTCTGATTAGGAAGTATTTCGGAGCTGCGGAAAGCTCCGTTAGTGCGCCTGTGCGCATTGCATATCAGATCGGTGAAAGTCCGATTCAGGGTACCGTCAAGCCCTGTAGCTGAAGGTAACTGCGTCACCGTGAGGTGGGGTGGAGAGCAACCGGAAGCGAACTACCAGTCCGTAGGATGACGAACTCGATTCGGCAGGATTAGTTGTCGAGCCCCCTAACGGACGGCGAAGACTAAGACCCCGAAATGGCGCAGCGGTGTGGTGCCGATGCCTCCCTTGGGGAAGACCTGAGCGGTTGAAGGACGTAATATTTGAAGCCAGTTCAGGAGCTGTCATGTGGTTGGAGACG
>JALNYD010000037.1 GCA_023230025.1 Candidatus Cloacimonadota bacterium
AGGCAGTGCCTCCATGGTGTATGACAGAGAGTCATCAAAAGCTACAAAATGATGCCGCACTGTTGGCTCTTGCACATACATCATCTTCGTGATCCGGGTTCCCTCTTCGTTGAGCAAAACGCGGAGAGTATCCCCAGGCTGGATCGTTGTTACATCAATATAATCACCAATACGATATGATATCATACCGATCTCCGGTCCAGGTAAACTGAGCTTTTCCAGAACGGAGTAGATTGAACCTCCCGCAGGTATCACCTCTGTGATCCAGGGATCCATGGGCTTCTCAAGCGGGGTAAATTGGGGATCGTCTTTATCTATTTGAAAAATACTGGAAAGACTGAATACGGCAAGACATAGAAGAACCAGGGTTAAAAGTATCTGTTTTCCTATATTCATATAGTTTTAACTCCTTCTGGGGTGGTTTCAGTTTCTTCAAAGGGGTGGTAATGAATGTGGACATTACGCAAGCCATTATCAAAATGCGCCAAAAGGCGATGTTCCACATTATGAGAAATAACATGAGCCTGATCAATGCTGAGATTTCCAGCTACGGCAATGGTCATGCTGATCGTATAGTAGGGTCCAAAACGGTGAATACCAAGCTCTTCAATACCTTTCACACCATCTTCCCGCAGGGTGATATCCCTTAGTTCCCGGGTGAACTCATCGTCAGGGAGGCTGTCCATGAGTTCAGAGGAAGAATCCATTATGATCTCAATGCCGGTTTTTATGATATAGATCGCTACGATCGCCCCGGCAGCGGGATCCATCCAGTAATAACCCTGGCGCCCCATGATCACGCCAACGATCACGGCAAGAGAGGCCATGATGTCGTTCATATGATCATTACTCAAGGCTCTTAAGGTGGGGTTATGCGTCTTTTTGGCTGTGCGTTTGGTATATAGATACAGATAGATCTTCAGAATGAAGGTGCCCAGAGCTATCACCAGTGCCCAGGACGAAGCAGAACGCCCAATCTGGGTGTTGCTGATCAGTTCATACACCTTGTTGATGCTCTCCCAGAAGATGGCAATTCCGGTGGTAAGGATAAAAGCTCCCACAACGATGGCGGCAATGGATTCAAGCTGCCTGTGTCCATAGGGATGCTCGCTATCAGCAGGCTTCTTGGCCTGTTTCATAAAGATCTTTACCGCAATGTAATAGACCACATCGGAAGAGGAATTGATGCCATCTGCCAATAATGCCGGGCTATGCCCCAGGATCCCGATACTGGTCTTTAACCCCGCCAGAACTACATTGCTCAGTAAGCCAAGATTTACGGCCAGAGCAGTAAGCTTGTCCCTATCCTTAATCACAATTACAACTCCATGATATCAATAAAGGTTTTCTCGATGTGCATCTTGCGGATATAATACCGAAATTCTGTTGCATCCTCAGGGCTTCTGGCCACAGACCAGGGATTCAAAGCGTATAGCTTTACTCTAAAGGGAATCAAGCAGCTAACCCTACAATCTCTGCGGAACTCAATCAGTTCCCTGTAACTAAGGGATATGCACTGCGGATGCCGGAAAATCAGATTCCTCTCTTTGCCCTTCAGGAAAGGGAACAACCTGGCATGCAAGAGACTGGTGTAGGCAGTGGGGATATAGACTGCTTCCGGATCCAAAGCCATCAGATCCCGAAATTGCTTTTCGTGACCAATCAGACTGGTGATCTCGCTACGTTGCCAGGTCTGGTTTCGGCACCAGGCAATTGATCCGGATTCCCTGAGCTTTTTGTAGCGATATGGTGTAAAGTAGGATTGGGGAATGTTGATCATCAGGTTCAGGCGTTTGAGTTCGTGGGAAACCTCTTCCTTGGTGCCAAAGCTTGCCCCCACGCACAGGATTATCGCGTGCACACTATCTTCAAAGGCAATGGATTTGCGATCAAGAGAGCCATCGATAAGCACCTTTGTGGCTCCCAAAGCCAATAATTCTTTGGCCATGCGGATCTGATCGCTAACATTGGAAGGGCCGGTGATCTCGGTCTCAAGATCTTCTTCAGCCTGCAGAATCCAGAGTTTTCGCCCACTATACAGCTCACTGCTCAGAATCCTTACCCGGCTGCCCAGGTGATCAAGGCTGGATGAATCAGCGCAATAGAGCGCTCCTTGGGGCATAAATACCCGGGGTTTGGGAGTTTTGTACAGACGATCGCTGGTTTCGCCATCCAGTCCTGTACTCATCACTGCCCACTTGATCTGCGGGGCGTGCTTGAGAATGCCATTTAACAGGGTGGTTTTCCCTGAGTTTTTGCTGATCCCCACCAAGGCAATGGTTTTGATTGACCTGGTGGAGATCAGCGTATCTAACATATCTTCAGTGTTTGCGGCGTAGATTACGTTTGGTTTCAGCAGGTCCGATCGAAATGTGTTTGCCCCTGAGCAGACTCATCACACCTTCATTACTAATCCGCTCACTTGGGCAAAGATCGCGATAATCCTCGTCCCTGATCGCCTCAAAACCGGGCTCGGTATAACTGGTAATGAAGCCTTCATAGTTGCGTAATATCACTCTGCCTGGCATCTGAGAGATGATGTAATTTGGCATTACGGGGATTTTTCCTCCGCCACCGGGAGCGTCCACCACATAGGTCGGGACGCAAAGTCCACTGGTGTGACCCCGCAGGGATTCGATGATCTCGATACCCCTGGCGATGGGAGTGCGGAAGTGTCCAATGCCTTCAGACAGATCGCATTGATAGATATAATATGGTCTCACGCGATTGCGTACCAGCTTGTGTACCAGGGCTTTCATCACGTCTACATGATCGTTGATACCCTTGAGGAGTACAGATTGATTGCCCATGGGCAAACCGGTCTCAGCAATGGTAGCCAGAGCTTTGGCGGCTGTTTCGCTGATCTCCTGCGGATGGTTGTAATGCGTATTGAGCCAAACAAAGGGGTATTTTTTCAGCACTGCCATCAAGGACGGAGTGAAGCGCATCGGCAACACCACGGGGGTGCGGGTGCCCAATCTGACAATATCCAGATGATCAATCTTGCTCAGCTTGGAAAGGATCTCGTCCAGGCGCTCATCGCCCAGGGTGAGAGGATCGCCTCCGGATAGCACTACATCGCGCACTTCCTCGTGTTCGCGGATGTACTCAATGGCTTTATCCACATTCTCTTTGGGCATGGGAGCGTCGTGCTCACCAGCTTTCCGGCGCCGGGTGCAATGCCGGCAATACATGGCACATTGATCGGTAAGCAAAAGCAACACGCGGTCAGGGTAGCGGTGGGTCATACCAGGCACTGGAGCATCGCCATCCTCATGCAGAGGATCAGACATATCGGAAGAGCTTAGATAGCTTTCCTGAATCCTGGGTATCGATTGCATCCGCACAGGATCATTGGGATTACTGTGATCGATCAGAGAAAGATAGTATGGTGTGATCGCCATGCGAAAGGAAAAAGCCTCATCGGCAAAAACTGCTTCCTCTTCTGGAAGAAGCTCGATATATTTGCGCAGAGTCTGGGCATCGGTGATCCGGTTCTTTAGTTGCCAATGCCAATCATTCCACTGTTCATCAGTGGCGATTGAGCGGATATTGATAATGCTCATCATGACTCCTCAATCGGTATAACGTTCCTTGAAAAGCTTCATTAACACAGGGTTTCTACGCAACAGATCAATGGAAATGGCGGCATGATTACGGGCGTAGCCATTGCCAAGGATCATATCCACGTCAGCCCCGATTCCTTCAGCACCCAAAGCTGCCTTGGTAAAAGAAGTAGCCATGGAGAAGAAATAGACCAGACCGCGATCTTTTGCGGCCATAATGGTGGGAAGTTCGGTATCTTCGATGTTCACCACGTTGATCACCACATCTGCCATCTTGCCCCCGGTAAGTCGAGATACTTCGCGTTGGATGGTGATGGCATCAGTTGCGCTGGCGATAATCACGTCGTGGCAGCCGGTTTCCTTGCAAGTGGGAATATAGTTCTCATTGCGCACAACCCCGATCACTTTCCCGGATACTCCGGTACGTTCGCGAGCAACGGCATTGCAGAGGATTCCGCTTTTACCATTGGCACCGATGATCACCACTGTATCCCCCGGCTTCACCAGACGCTCAGCCTGGGCAGGAGCTCCAGCTACATCAAGCACGGAAAGTGCCAGGTTTTCATCCATATCATCCGGCAACTTGGCATAGATCCCACTGGAGAAAAGAATTGCCTGACCTTCGATCTCAACCTGATCTTTATCCAGAAGAACCTTCTTGATCTTGTTGATTTTCAAGGGAGTAAGCGATAGCGAAACCAGGCTGGCAACCTTGTCGCCCACCTGGATTTTGTCCTTCATCTCAAAGTTCGGACCAATAGCAGCCACTCTGCCGATGAGCATTCCGCCGCTGCCAGTATCTTCATTTTTGTGTTTTCCGGTACGGGTGGTAAGATCAACCGCATGCTCCGCAAAGGCTTTCTCCAGGTCATTATGACCCTGGGCAATCAGTTTGTTCTTGATTTGATGAAAGGAAGCACTATCCACATTAAGCCGGATCACGTCGATCAGCAGTTCATTGTCCCAAATCTCGTTCATGTCGTTGTTGAGTACACGCGCAGGTTGTGGTAATACACCAATAGGTTCAATCACACGATGGGTTCCATAGCGGCAACCACCAGTTTTCATATTTCCTCCCAAATGAATCTAATCTATTGTATTTAATAACACTTATCCTTATTCAACCATTATTTTGGATCGGCCTATTATGTCAACTGATTTGAAGATCACTGTTGCAGTGTTAGATTCAGCCAGAAGGTGAATTAACTGAATATCATTTGATTTTGCTTGACAAGATGCTTCATACCATTAAACTAAGACTATTGATCTTGCACTATAGGAGGTGAAAGATGAAAGTGTTTGTTAAAATACTGCTGCTCATGCTCTCAGTATTCATGCTGGCATCCTGTGATAATGACGAAAAAGAGACTCCAGATGCTTCAGCGGCATTGGCAGGATATTGGGAGAATCAAAGCAATCTAACTGCAAGTCTCGTCAGCAGAGATGCGACGATGCATTCTATGGAACAAACCATTCTTGCATTGGGATCCAGTAAAGATGAAGACCCCTTCGCCGAATGGGAAACCTTGGTAAATACTTACAATCAACAATGTGGCGATGCTGCTAACTACTTTATCGACATGCGCAATCTGGAGGACAACATTGTGCCTTACGGCAGCGATAAAGGGCTCTTGGGCGATATTGCCAGAGGCGTCTATAACAAAGCTGCCGATGCTGTGATCTCCAGCGGGCGTATGGTACGTTCCGGTTTCCGCGTTCTCACCGGAAAACAAAGCCTGCGTCAGGTCTTGAACGATCCGGAATCGGGCATCCCCATCGTATCTTCATTCGCAGCGGAACTGCAACAACACAATGCCGCTCGTGACGCTGCCATCAGTCAGTCAATTTTGAACGGTGACTCTCAGGAAGGCTTTGTACCCATAAATGATCTTCCCGGTGCCACAGCTCAGGATAAGGTAAACTACTATCTGAATCTGCCCGATGAAGATCCTCAGAAGCTGGAACTACGCAGCTATGTGTCGCTTTGGGATCCAGACGAACGTATACGCACTGCAGCCACAGCCAAAAAGCTGGGTGAAACCGGCGTCAAGCTTGTGGGCGATGCCTACGGCGGCGGCGTTGGCGAATGGACAAACGAAGTGCTGGTGCAACACATGAATGACGATCAGGACCCAGATGACAAGGGGAGCTTGAAGATCAAGGTCAATAGCGCAGATAGCGGAACTCCTCCCATTGAAGGTCCCAAGACCATCATCATCGATCGCGCAGACGTTCCTGAATCTGAGCCCAAGATCACAGTGATCATGGATGCTCCCCAGGAGTTAGTCCAGGAATTGCCATCCGGTAACTACAACATCATCGCTATTGCTGATGAGTTTATCCGCAATGTGGATAGCGCAGTCACCGTCGCCAAAGAAGTACTGACCAATCAGGTGAATGAGTTGCTGAAACTTGCCGAAAACGCCATCATCGTGGAAGGTATCAGCGCTAATCCGGAAGTCATTACTCTGGGCGGAACTGCTTATGTAAATATTGCATGTATGAGTACTCTGGGGCAAAACCTGGATTTCAACTGGAGCATCACCGGCGGCGCTTATACCAACATCAGCGCCAATAACAACCAATTGTCTTTCAAACCATCGGCTGAAGGTACATACAATGTCGCCTGTGAAATCAAGGACAGCTTTGGAAATCTGAAAAACGTCCAAAGCTCAGTCTCGGTGATCAATGCCCATCTGACTCTTCAGCAAACTGAACTGACCAATGAACAGATCACCGATAGCATATTGAATCCCGGTGAATTGGCTACCTACCGAATTTACGTGACCAACGACGGTGAGGCTGATCTCACCGGCACTGCCGGGATGCAAGGCTTTGATGGCGTGCAACTCGGTTTTAACAGCGGTTATGCCGAGATTCCTGCAGGTGAAACCGCCCAATTCATGGTAAATGTACAACTACCCGCCAATTTCTCCGAACCGAACGCCAACATGGAGCTGCAATATCTGGTGGAAGATAGCAATCAAAATCCTGTACTCCTCAGCGTACCCATCTCCATTCCCGTTGATTTCTACGCCGAGATCGATCCCATCGAGTCACCGGTCACCGATCGCGTACTCACCATCAGTGGCACAGTGGCAAATCCCATGCTCCAAAATGCCAACCTGATCATTGACGGTGAATCAGAACAGGCCTTTGAGGTGGAACTTACTAACGGACGTTTCTCGCAACAGGTTGCCATCGGCGGCTCAACTGCCGAAACTCCCCACACTGTGGAACTTACTGCCACTTCTGGCTCTCTTACCGCTTCGACCACAGCAAACTTCACTTCACAGGTACTGCCCACCGCCCTCAGGATTACCCTTTCCTGGGATACCGGGGGAACCGATGTGGATCTCTGGGTCACCGATCCCAATGGCGAACGCTGCTATTACGCAAACCGCAATACAGCCAGCGGACTGAGCCTGGATTTTGACGATACCAATGGCTATGGCCCGGAGAACATCACCACTTCCAGCATTATCCCTGGCGACTATGTGGTGCAGGTGCATTTCTACAGCGATCATGATTCAGAAAATGCCATCGGAACCAATGCCGGAGTTGTTATCCGTATCAATGAAGGCAGCCCCGATGAAACAGTGAACAACTACTATGGCTTCCTGAGTGATACCGGAGCAATGTGGGCTGTGACAACGCTCACCTTTGATGGTACAACCTGGAGATTGAAAGAAAAGAATACCCATACGCAGGTAGATCCTTCCAACCTACCCGTGAAGTAAGATCGAATCAAGCCAGCACTCCTCTGGAGTAATTATGATAATAGAGCGGTGGCAATGCCGCTCTATTATCTTATCTTCTCCATTGAGTGATTACACACCAGGATGGCGCATCCACATTAGTTGTCGTCACGATGCGGTTACCTTGCCGTTACTTTTGTGACCACATCGTAACGGCATCGTGACGATAACCAATGGGCATGCTATGGGTTGCCAATGCAAGCAAACTTGACAAAAAGAACGGCCTCAATAGCTTGGCACGTAAAGGCTCAATATTTTCATTTTTCCCCGATAAATAAACATCCTGAGGATACTAATGCAAGAAATCATCATTGATGGCATCACCCTGACTTTAGAGGCAGTGGAACAAGTTGCCCGCTACAATGCTCCCATTCGTTTGGCAGAAGACAGCATTGCCAAAGTCATAAAATGCCGGGATTACGTAGATCAAGTAATTTCCAATAAAGAAGTTGTATATGGATTAACGACTGGTTTTGGCAAGTTCAGCACCGTCACCATTCCGGAAGAGAACATCGCGGAATTGCAGCTAAATCTGATCCGCAGCCATGCCGTGAGCGTGGGTGAAGCCTATGATGAAGCCACCACCCGCGCCATCATGCTTTTGCGCATCGCAGTGCTTGCCAAGGGTCATTCCGGGATTCGCCTGCAAACCTTGCAGACTTTGGTTGACATGCTAAACAAGGGCATTCACCCGATCATTCCCAAGCGCGGCTCGGTAGGTGCAAGCGGGGATCTTTCTCCCCTCAGCCATTTGGCATTGGTTCTTTTGGGAGAAGGTGAAGCGCTATACATTGGGGAGCGCATGAGTGGAGCCGCTGCTATGCAGAAGGCCGGAATCAATCCCATTCAATTGGCTGCCAAAGAGGGTCTGGCTTTGAACAATGGCACCCAGGTGATGGCAGGCATTGGCGTTCTGGCGTTGTTGGATGCGGAAAGGCTTTGTCAGCAGGCAGATATCACTGCGGCTATGTCCATTGATGCCCTCAAGGGCACTCCACGTGCTTTTGATCCCCTAATCCACAATTTGCGGCCTCATCCAGGGCAGAAAGCTTCTGCCGCAAACATTCACAAGCTTTTGGAAAACAGCCCATTACGAGAATCGCACCTGAACTGTGGTAACGTTCAAGACGCCTATTCCCTGCGCTGCAGTCCCCAGGTGCATGGAGCTGCTCGTGACGCGATCCGTTATGCCCGCAGTGTACTGGAAATCGAGATCAACAGCGCAACGGATAATCCTTTGATCTTCCCCGATGAAGGCAAGGTGATCTCCGGCGGCAATTTCCACGGTGAACCTCTGGCGATTGCGCTGGATACACTGGCGATTGCCATCAGTGAAGTTGCCAATATCAGTGAACGCCGGGTGGAACAGATACTGAATCCAGCCTTGTCACGTGGCTTATCACCCTTCCTGGCCTCCCGTCCAGGATTGGATTCCGGCTTCATGATCATGCAATTGACCGCTGCCGCATTGATCTCGGAAAACAAGGTGCTGGCTCATCCCGCCTCTGTGGATAGCATTCCCACCTCAGCCAATCAGGAAGATCACGTATCCATGGGTTCAGTTTCCGCTGTCAAACTGCAGCAAGTAATCGAAAACGTGACCAATGTGATCGCTATCGAGCTAATTATCAGCTCTGTCGCCACCGATCAGCGCGGCATTGCATCATCAGCAGCCCTGGAAGCAGCCAAACGCTGTTTGCGCAAGGAAGTTGCAGGTCTGGAAAATGATCGGGTAATGTATCCTGACATCGCCTCTGCCAGCGCTCTGATCAAGAAAGCTGCAATTCTGAGTGCCGCAGAAGCAACCGGTATAAAAATAGATTGACAGATTGAAGCGTTACTGAGGCTTTTATCGCATGAGAAAAATCTTTGGCCTTGCCCTGCTGCTGATCCTGGCAGCCTGTGGTATTGACAACACCATGTACAATGCGCAGAGTTATTTTAAGAGCGCTCAGGAGCGTCCCCTGAATGCCAATGGCCGCCCCACGCCTCAGGCTGTTGACGAATATACGAAGACCATCCAGAAGTGCGGCGTGATTCTTTCCAATAACAACAAAGGCCCCCGCGCTGATGATGCCCTGTTTTTGATGGCACGGGCTTTGTATTACAAGGGAAACTCTGCCTTTCAAGCCAAAGATGCCTTTGAAAGCCTGATCAATGGCTACCCCAAAAGCAAGCATGTTCCAGAAGCCTACCTGTATCTGGGCAGAGTGTTGCGGGATGTCAACCAGGTGGCAGAATCCGAAGCTTTGCTGGAGCGCTTTGTCAGAGATCCCAAGTACATCAAACACCATCCCCGGGCACTGCTGATTTTGGCGGATTATGAGATCAAGGACAAGGATTATGTCCGGGCGCAATTCTGGCTGGAGCGCATCATCTCCAACTACCGTAAAACCCCGGAGTTCAAGGAAGCATTCTTCCTCTTTGGGAAAAACTACTATATGCAGAATGACTTTGAGCGCTCTCTGCAAGAGTTTCAAAAGTTCCAAAAAACCCGGGGCATAAACAAAGAGATGAAGCTGGAAGCCCAATACTATATAGCTTTGAACCAATACAAGCTGGACGACACAAGTTCTGCCATGAAAAACATCCGCAACCTGATCCGCAATGAAGTCCGGCCTGAATACCTCTCTGCTGCCCGAGTGCTTCGAGCCAGGATTCTATTGGCAGAAGGCAATATTGAAGAAGGCCTGGCAGAGCTTGAGGATGTCACCAAAACCTATCCCCGCACCGAGCAATCTGCCGCTGCATATTATCATTGGGGAGAATATCTGTATTTCAAGAATGGAGATATCGATGCAGCCCTACCCCATTTGAACAAGGTCCGCACCGAATTCGCCAAATCTGAATTTGCAGATCTTGGCCAGGGAATCGCCACTGCTTTGGGCCAAATGAAGAAACCCGCCTCCCTGAGTAGCAAAAGCAATCTCCAGGATTTTCTGGATTATCATTACCTCAAAGCGGAATACTTTATCAATCCTCTGGCCCTTCCCGACAGCTCTCTGGCCAGTTATCAGGCAGTGATGGATGAATATCCCATTCTCCAGGCTGAGCGCGACAGTCTGAACCTGTTAAGCTCAAACCTGCAAAGCCAGATAGATAGTTTGAATGCTCTACCGGAACTGATCCAGGCCGATAGCATCGAAGTCATGACCGAACCAGCTCCGGAGCTTGAGGATGAGATGCAGATTGAAGGCCAGCCGGATGAGCCGGATTCCAGCGCTGTTCTCGACAGCCTGCTAATTGAGCCCTCAGACGGGGAAGAACTTGCCGTGGCAGTAGCTGCTGATAGTCTGTTTGAAACAGTATCAGATAGCCTTGAAGTTGTAGCGGGAACTGCAGATAGCCTGAGCGCCACATTATCCGATAACCTGAGCGTTGAACAGCTAAGTGCCGATAGCTTCAGTGAATCCGCTGTGGATAGTTTGGAGCTTGACCTGCCGGATCAGGAAGCCCAGACGGATACTCCTGAACTCCCCAGACCAGAAGAGCCTGTCTCCAGTATGGATGATCTTGATGATGAAACCCTGATGCCGCTTACAGATCTGCTTGATGAACATGCAACGATAAGACCGGCAGGTAGAATGTCGCCGGATGCAGTACTGCTTGAAGAACCCATGATCGAGGTCATGGACAGTTTGAGCGTGGCTGTCAGTGATTCACTGGCAGATATCCCCCCGGTGTTGAGTCCCGTAGAACAAAGAAACGCCCTCAGGGATCAATTGGAAGATCTGCAAAGTCAGAGTGCCAGTCTGGAAGAATCTTTGCAACGCTTTGAAAGTGACATCCTGCCCTTCTGCCATTTCTCTATCTTCAGCATCTACCTGGATCAACCAGACCAAGTGGAGCAAAGCGAACAGATCCTGGCAGAGATGCAAAGTCGTTTTCCCCGCAATATCTATACCCGGGCAGCTGTGGCCTTGAAGAACGGAAATATCCCACGTCTGGTAGATCCTGATCTGGAAGCCGCGGAAGAGGCCTTTGATCTTGCCCTTGATCACTATCCTGAACATCCGGATTCTCTTTTGATCAAAATGCAGGAGTTTACAGACTCCCCATATCCAGAATTGCAGCTTCGTGCGAATTATCGCCTGGGCTGGTATTACACCTTTGAAGCTCCGGACACAACTTTGGCCAGAGACTATCTGGATGCAGTGCAATCCATGTCCGATACTGCGGAATACGGCACCTCTGTCAGCCGCTTTTATGACGGCATTAAGTTTCTTTTGCAGGAGCCGGCCTGGATGGATTCTCTTCCCGAAGCTGATTCTCTGAACCTTTCTGCCCCCGTGGATTCGCTGCTGGATGCTTCGGCAAGCATCGATTCCCTTCTGATGTTGCCCGCTCCGGGTGATTCCCTGGCTTTGGTGGATTCTCTGGCTGTGAATCCGGAGTTTGCCGATTCTCTGGCAATGCCAGAGCTTGCTATCCCCAGTGATTCTTTGCAGACGGAGCAACCGGATAGTCTGGATGTACCGATCCAGACGGATTCAGACGAGCTTCCACCCAATGATGAGCCTGAGGATAAGGAGTCAGATCCCCCGATTCCGGATGCCATCCCTCCTCTGAAAGAAGAGGACAACCTTTCTGAATGAACTCCGGATTGATCCGCAACCAGCATTTAGCCATGAAGCTGGCGATTTTCGTAATTGCCATCGCTGGAGCTTTTGAGGCAACCTGGCGCCAACTCGCGATTCAATTTCTAATCTTTCTGATCTTCATGCTGCTGGAGCACCAGACTTATGCCAAGCTGCTGTTTGCCCTGCGTCGGGCTCTGTTTTTCCTTACCGCCTATTGGGTGTTTGTAACCCTCTTTGCGGCGGACTTTCTCGCTGCCCTGTTGTTCTCCGCGCGGATAATCTATTTGGTGCTGGTGATGGTAGCAGTTTGGGGAGCAATCAATAAACCGCTGATGCTCCGCCAATGCAGACCTTGCACCCGCTTTGAGGCAGGACGCAAACTGGTCAGCTATCTCTTATCGACAGTTTACTTTATGCAAGCCTACTTTCAGGCTTACAAAGATATGCCCCGCTCTGAAAAGCTGCAGGATATCCTCCAGAATGCCCTGGATGCCGGAGCCCGGGTTCATGCTCAAAGCGCTGAAATTGCCGCAAAAGTGGAAAATGATCTTAGCTCTGCGCTTGTGACAGAGCCTTCTACGATAAAGGCAAACCTGGTGGCAGCAATCTTCCTCTTCGTCCTGGTTATGGTGGGCAGCTTATGATTCTTTCAGGGATAGTATGCGTTATCTGATCAAGCTTGCCTATGATGGCACCAACTTCATCGGCTGGCAAAAGCAGAAGACCGGCCGCAGCATCCAGGTGATTCTGGAAAAGGCTCTGGCGATCTTTACCGAGCGGGAAACTCCAGTGGTGGCAGCAGGCAGAACTGACGCCGGAGTACATGCTCTGGGGCAATATGCTCATTTTGATTATGAGGGCAGGATGCAACCCTGGCAAATCCTTTTGGCTTTTAAAAGATGGTTACCAGAGGACATCCGGGTATTGGAGATTTACCAGGTGGGACAAGATCTCTCTGCCCGCTATCAAGCCTATGAACGCTGTTACAAATACATCCTTACCAAGGACAGAAATCCCTTCAATCGGCATTGGGCGGGGTATATCCCACATCTGAAGATACGCCTGCAACCGATGCTGGAAGCAGCTTCTCACCTATTGGGGCAACATGATTTTTCCAGCTTTGGCCGCCTCAATCCCGAGGTGACCAATCACATTTGCGAAATCAAGGAACTCAGTGTCACCGAAGATGAGCAGGATTTTGTCTTTGTTGTACGAGCCGATCGCTTTCTGCACAATATGGTAAGGCGGATTGTGGGCACTTTGTGCAACATCTCCCACTTTGATCTCCCCCCGCAGGAAATTGATCGCCTGCTGGAGGAAGCGAATCCCCGCCAGAATATGGTATTTACAGCTCCAGCCTGCGGATTATACCTGATTGATGTAAAATATCCCAGAGAACTGCTTGACGGCAGAGAGTGCTACAAATATTGTGATCTTTTGAAGAGGTAATTTGATGAACTACAAGATACCCAGGGGCACATTTGACATCCTGCCTGCAGATAGCAGCAAGTGGCAATATGTGCAGCAAGTATTCCGCAAAGTAGCTGCCAGCTTTGGTTATCGCGAGATCACCACTCCCATCTTTGAGATGGCCGAGCTTTTTGAACGCTCCTCTGGAGAAAGCTCGGATGTGGTGCAAAAAGAGATGTATCGCTTTACGGATCAAAAGGGCAGAAGCTTTGCTCTGCGTCCGGAAGGCACTGCTCCTGTGGTGCGCTCCTATGTTGAAAACCATTTGGAAATGCAGGGGGGAAGAACCCGCCTTTACTATATGGGCCCGATGTTCCGGTATGACCGTCCGCAGGCCGGACGCTACCGCCAGTTTTATCAATATGGCGTGGAGTTTATCGGCAGCAACCATCCTTACTATGATGCAGAAGTAATTGCCCTTGAGATGACCTTCCTCAAAGCTTTGGGACTCACCAGGCCAAGGCTGGAGATCAACAGCGTGGGTTGTGCCGAGTGTGCCAGGGATTATGATAAGGCTCTGAGGGACTATTATGCGCCACATCTCAATGAGTTATGCCCGGATTGCCAGAAGCGATATGAGCTAAAACCGCGCCGCTTACTGGATTGCAAGGTTCCTTCCTGCAAGGCATTCCGCAAGGACGCTCCATCTCAGTTCGATTATCTGGATGCCAGTTGCCGGGAGCATTTTGACGCTGTGTGCCGGTATCTTGATCAAATGAAGATCAATTATCAGATCAATCCTGCCATCGTGCGAGGTTTGGATTATTACACCAATACCGCCTTTGAACTGATCTGTGATGAACTGGGAGCGCAGAACTCAATTGCCGGAGGTGGCAGATATAACGCTTTGATCGCTCAGGTTGGAGGGAAAGACACTCCTGGCATTGGTTTTGCCGGAGGTTTTGAGCGTCTGCTGCTGGCCCTGGAAAAGGAAAACATCCAGCTTCCTCAAAACCCCAACCCAGCGCTGTTCATGGTGCTGATGGGAGAAGAGGCTGTGGATTTTGCCCTGCCCTTGATTGCTGAATTACGCCAAAAGGGAATCTACGTGGATTATAACCCGGAGAAAGGCTCCTTCAAAGCCCAGCTTAAAGCGGCTGACAGCATGAATGCCCGTTACGCTCTCATCATCGGAGAACATGAAGCGATCAGCAGGACCCTTGTACTCAAAGATCTATCCAGTGGAGAACAACAAAGTCTGAGCGCAGACGAATTACTCTCATTTCCCTTTGAAGCCTGAGTGAGAGATACATAGATGCTCTATCAGAAGATAGCTCCATATCTGGAACAATCCCAGTTCTTTGCCAGTCTGTTTCCCCTGCAGCCTGGAACTCAGATCCATCACCTGAGCCAAAGTGCCCGGGCTTTGCTTGCAGCCCATCTCTGGGTAAAGAGTGGAAAAAACCTGATCCTGGTTTCGCAGGATGATATCATTGCCGAAGATCTTTGGGACGATCTGGTAAGCCTGGTGGGGCGCGAGAATGCCTTCTATCTGCCGGATTATGAGATTTTGCCCTATGAGGATCGTTCTCCACACTACTCCATCCGCGCCACTCGCATGATCACTCTCCTCAATGCCCTTAGTGATACTCCGGCTATCTATTCCCTCTCAATCCGCTCACTCCTGCGTCTGATTCCCAACAAGGAATCCCTTTCCCGCCATGTACCCACGCTCAAACAGGGTGATAGCATCGATCCCGATGAACTTTTGCACAAACTGCATGATATGGGTTATGAGATTGAGTATCAGGTATCAAAGGTGTATCAGGCAGCCAAACGCGGGGGCATCCTGGATGTGTTTTCTCCTCCAGCACAACACCCTGTGCGCTTGGAGTTTTGGGGTGATGAGATCATCTCCCTGCGTAGTTTTTCAGCTTCCACTCAGCGTTCAATACCTGCTGACATCCAGGAACTGACCCTGATTCCAGCCCGTGAGATATCGCTGGATGATATCGATAGTGGCTCAGTGATCATCGCCAAAGTTCGGGATCATGGTTTCTTTGAGGGAATTGAAAACTATTACAGCCTTCTCACCAGGGAACTTAGCAGCTTTGCTGATTACTTCCCGGCCAGCTCACGCATCTTTGCCTTCAGCAACTTCAGCTATATCAAGGAGGAGATGGAAGCGCTTCTGGAACAAACCTTCAGCCAGTATCGCAAAGTGCTGAAAAGCCAAAGCAAAGCCAAGACACCTCCGCCCAAACGTCTGATGTTGGATGAAGAGGCATATTGCCAGATGATTGCCTCCAGTGCAAAGCTGTATCTTTCTCAAAGTGAATTCATCTTTCCAGAACTCAAGCAAAACATTCGGGCTCCCCTCATGGCTCAACCCGCCTTTGAATCTGATCTGGGACTGCTAGCGGATACTTTGCGCAGCAAGCAGACTGAAGGCTGGAAACATTTCCTGCTCTTCGACAATCAATCCCAGGAACGCCGGATGCGCCAGACCATTGCCGGAGATGCCAGCTTTACCAGCCACATCGGAGTGCTGCATGAAGGCTTTGAAATTGAAGATATCAAGCTTGGGCTCTGGACCGATCACGAGATTTATAACCGCTATAAACGCAAACGCTATGCACCCCGCTTTGCCCCAGGCGAAACAATCGTCGATTATGAGA